>CALDNF010000099.1 GCA_937917475.1 uncultured Faecalibacterium sp. | reverse complement strand
TCTTTCAGCCCCGCACCCTCCGGGACGGCGGCGAGGATGAGAATATCCGTGCACTGGCCCCGGAACTGATCGTGGTGGTAGCCTATGGCTGCATCCTGCCCGCCAGTGTGTTGTCCATCCCGAAATACGGCTGCATCAATCTTCATGTCTCGCTGCTGCCCAAATACCGGGGTAGCGCACCAGTGCAGTGGGCTGTGCTGAACGGCGACGCAGAGACCGGCGTGTCCATCATGCAGATGGACGAGGGACTGGATACCGGCGATGTGCTCTGCTGCGAGAAGATCGCCATTGACCCCGAGGAAACCAGCGGCCAGCTATTTGACCGGGTGACCGCCGTGGGTGCGAGAGTCCTTTGCGAGACGGTCCCGGCCATTGCCGCCGGCACCCTGACCCCGCAGCCTCAGGACCATGAGCACGCTACCCTTGCTCCCATGCTGAGCAAGGAGATGGCAGAGTTCCACTTCACCGAGACGGCTGACCACATCCATAATTGGGTGCGGGGGATGGATCCCTGGCCCTCGGCATGGTTTGTTACCGCAGGGGGCAAAAAAGTCAAGGTGAATGAGTGCCGTCTGGCTGCTTCCCATGGGGAGACTCCCGGTACAGTGCTGTCCACCAAGCCCTTGACAGTGGCCTGCGCCGAAGGTGCCGTCCAGCTGCTGCGGGTGGTGCCGGAGGGCAAAAAGCCCATGGACGGCAGTGCCTTTGCAGCTGGGCTTCGGCTCAAAGCGGGGGATGTTCTCTGATGGCGGCCAATCCTCGGGCGGCGGCAGTTTCGGCTCTGGTGCGGCAGGAACAGGATGGGTTTTCCAACCTGATTCTGGACGCAGAGCTGAAACGGCAGAAGCTGGAAGGCCGTGACAAAGCATTTGCCGGTGCAATTTTTTATACGGTACTGGAACACCGTGGTACACTGGACTATATTCTGGAACAGTTTTTGCCCAAAGGGCTGGCAAAGCTGGACACTCCGGTGCGGGAAATTCTGCGGTCCGCTCTGGCGCAGGCGAGATATATGCAGGTGCCGGTGTCGGCGGCCGTCAATGAAGCGGTCAAACTGACCCGCAGCTTCAAGAAATCCAGTGCTTCGGGGCTGGTCAATGCTGTGCTTCGCAAAGCCTGCAATTATGATCTGAACACCGCCGTTTTTGCCGATGAGACCCAGCGGCTCATGGCTCTGGGCTCTGCCGGGCGGGATGTGGCAGAATTTCTGCGGGAAACCTACCCGGAGGAAGCTCTGGGCATCCTGACCCACACGGCAGACAAGGGCCTGACCAGCCTGCGGGCAAATCCGCTCAAGGCCGACGCAAAGACGCTCTGCACCCGGTTGGCAGAAGCAGGGGTCCGGGCAGAAGAAGGTCTTGTGCCCGGCAGTGTGCTGGCCCGGTTTGAAGGCAGCCCGGCAGAACAGGAGCTTTTCCGGCAGGGGTATTACCATGTGGAGGGGCAGGCCAGTCAGCTGGCAGCTCTCTGTGTGGAAGCAAAACCCGGCGATACGGTGCTGGATCTCTGCGCCGCACCCGGCGGCAAAACGCTGCTGCTGGCGGAAGAAATGCAGGCCACCGGCCATCTGGTCAGCTGCGATGTGACTGAAAACCGGGTCAGCCTGATCCGGAAGGCTGTAGAGCGGATGGGATTTTCCAACGTGGAAGTCCGGGTCAACGATGCATCCCGCCCTGCCGCAGATCTGCCAAAGGCTGACCGCATCCTCACGGATGTGCCCTGCAGCGGCATTGGGATATTGGCAAAAAAGCCGGATATCCGTTATAAATCACTGGAAAAGGTCCGGCATGATGAACTGCTGGCGGTCCAGTCGGCCATCCTCGATGCAGCGGCTTCGCTGCTCAAGCCGGGCGGACAGCTGGTCTATTCCACCTGCACCATCGACCCTTCGGAGAATGAAGAGCAGGTGAAGGCGTTCCTCTGCCGCCACCCGGAATTTACAGTGGTAGCACCCAATGTACCCTTCCCGGAAGGGATGACAGTGGGGGAGTATGGAGCACTGTCAGTGCCTACCCGCACTGGAATGGATGGCTTCTTCCTCTGCGCCATGCAGAAGGCGGAGTGAGCCGCCGGTTTTACAAATACGATCAGGAGAAACACCATGGAACAAAAACGCTGTATTTCCTCCCTGACATTGGAGGAACTGGCCGCAGAGCTCAAAGCTCTGGGTCAGCCGGGCTTCCGGGCAAAGCAGATCTTCCACTGGGTCCATCAGAAGCTGGTCACCGACTTTTCGGAAATGACCGATCAGCCCAAGACCCTGCTGGCAAAGCTGGAAGAGAGCTTTTACATTGCGGTCCCTCAGATCGAGCGGCGGCAGGAAGCAAAGGACGGCACAGTAAAATATCTGCTCCGGATGGCAGACGGCAACTGCATTGAGACCGTTGTCATGCGGTATCACTACGGCAACACCGTCTGTGTCTCTACGCAGGTGGGCTGCCGGATGGGCTGCCGCTTCTGCGCCTCTACACAGGCCGGCCGGGTGCGCAACTTGGAGGCAGGCGAGATCTGCTCTGAGATCTACACCGCTCAAAAGGACATCGGAGAGCGCATCTCCCATATCGTCCTGATGGGCATTGGCGAGCCACTGGATAATTTTGACGAAGTGATGAAGTTTCTTTCCATCATCTCTTCGCCGGAGGGCGTCAACATCGGGATGCGGAACATCAGCCTTTCCACCTGCGGCCTTGTGCCCAAGATCGACCAGCTGGCGGAGAAAAAGCTGCAGCTGACCCTTTCGGTCTCGCTGCACGCCCCCAACAATGAGATCCGCAGCAGCATGATGCCGGTGAACGATGCCTATCCGGTGGAGCAGCTGATGCAGGCTGTCCGCCGGTATCAGGACACCACCGGCCGCCGGGTGAGCTTTGAATACTCGATGGTCCGGGGCGTCAACGATTCGGATGCCTGTGCAAAGCAGCTGGCAAACCTCATCCGGGGCATGGGGGCACACGTTAACCTGATCCCCATCAACCCGGTGGACGGCAGCCCCTACTCGGCTACCGATGCGGCCAATGTCCGCCGCTTTCAGCAGAAGCTGGAAAGCCTTGGGGTCAACGCCACAGTCCGCCGCCGTCTGGGCAGTGAGATCAGTGCGGCCTGCGGGCAGCTGCGTCGGGACGAGATGAACGGCAAGGCCTGAGGAAAATCCATCCAGAAAGGAGACGCCTATGAAACTTGCAGGAAAAACGGATGTGGGCCGCATCCGTCAGGAAAATCAGGACGACTACCGGGCGGGGGAACTGCCCGGCGGTGCGGCATGGGCTCTGGTGTGTGACGGCATGGGAGGAGCACGAGGGGGCAGGGAAGCTTCCCACAGTGCCTGCGATGTCATTGAACACTGCTTTCAGGAGCAGTATCCTCAGTGTATGCCCGGCGGCGAGGAGCTCTTTTTGAAGAAGAGCCTCATCAGTGCGAACCGCTTTGTATTCCAGAAAGCCATGCGGGAAGAATCTCTTGCAGGGATGGGAACGACGGCGGTCTGTGCATTGGTGCGGGCCGGGCAGGTATTCCTCTGCCATGCGGGAGACTCCCGGGCGTATCTCTTCCGGGACGGCACCCTGACCCAGCTGACCCATGATCACTCCTATGTGCAGGAGCTTGTAGACTGCGGCACCATCACGCCGGAAGAAGCGGAGCACCATCCCCAGAAAAACATCATCACAAGGGCGTTGGGTGTGGATTTCCGGCTGGAACCGGAGTTCACATCGGCATCTATTCAGGCCGGGGACATCATCCTTCTCTGCTCTGACGGCCTGACCAATGCCGTGCCCAAGGCACAGATGGAAGAGCTGCTGAGCAAGGGCAGTTTCTACGACCTGCCCGACCGGCTGGTGGATACCGCCAACGAAAACGGCGGGCCGGACAACATCACGGCCCTGCTGCTGGGCGCAGAGCCCATGGAGGTACGCCATGGATAATCTGATCGGTAAGACGCTGGACGGTCTGTATACAGTCCAGAGCCTCATCGGCACCGGCGGTATGGCCAACGTCTACAAGGCAGTTGTGGCGGGACCGGGCGGACCGGTGCCGCAGGGGATGGTGGTAGCGGTCAAGGTGCTGCGGCAGGAGCTTATGCACGACCCCGACCTTGTCCGGCGGTTCAAAAACGAATCCAAAGCAATCTCACTGCTCAACCACCCCAACATCGTCAAAGTCTATGATGTGTCCGTCAGCGAGAATTTACAGTATATCGTCATGGAATATGTGGACGGCATGACCCTGCGTGAGTACCTCAACGAGCGGGGCGGCAAGCTGACCAGCCGGGAGACGGTGCATTTTATCTCCCAGATTCTGAAAGCTCTCGACCATGCCCACCGCAATGGCGTGGTTCACCGGGACATCAAGCCCCAGAACATCATGCTGCTGGACAACGGCCAGCTCCGGATGATGGACTTTGGCATTGCCCGGGTATCCCGGGCCGAAAACCAGCTCACCGGCGGCAAGGCTATGGGCAGTGTCCATTATATCAGCCCGGAACAGGCCAAGGGCGAGGAGACGGACCGGAAGAGCGACATCTACTCGGTGGGCGTTATGATGTACGAGATGCTTTCGGGCAAGCTGCCGTTTGATGCAGACGATGTGGTGGAAGTGGCTCTCAAGCAGATCTCCGACCAGCCCGAGAGTCTGCAGGAGCTGGCTCCCGGCGTGCCCCATGGTCTGGTAGAGATCACCGAAAAGGCTATGGCAAAGCTTCCGGTCAACCGGTACGCCAGTGCGGCCGAGATGCTGGACGCTCTCAATGCCTTTGTGGAAAATCCTTCCATCACCTTCAACTATCACTATATCACGGAACCTGTTCCGGAAAAGGCGGTGAATCACTCCATGAATTCCTCAAAAGACGCACGGCAGGAGACTGCCGGCAAAAAGAGAAAGAAGAAACGTACGGTCTTTCTACCGGTGTTGTTCGGCATTACGGTGGCATTTGCTATTGCCTGTGCAGCCCTCTGCTGGACCATCCTCAATGATTCGAGCAACCTGATGAACAACAAAGCCGATGTGGTGTTGGGCGATTACAGCGGTATGACGCAGGATGAGGTCAATGCACAGCCTCAGGTATCCTCCGGCCAGATCACGATCAATTGGGAACAGGAGTACAGCAACGACTACGCCGCAGGCTATGTCTACAAGCAGTCCCCCGTGGCGGGCCGCACCGTCCGGGAAGGGCAGAGCGTGACCCTGACCCTCAGTCTGGGCATCCAGTATGTCACGGTGCCGGATCTGACCAACTATCTTCAGGCAGACGGAGAGCAGCAGCTCAAGAGTCTGGGCGTGTCGGTACTGGTTACGCAGGCCGTGGATGAATCGGTGGCTTCCGGCTCAATCATCCGCACTGACCCGGCAGCAGGCAGTCAAGTCCCGGCGGGCAGCACGGTTGTGGTCTATGTCAGCCGTCCGCAGGTCAGCACCACCACCAAGGTGCCTTCTCTTATCGGCATGAGTGTTGACAATGCCCGGAGTCTGCTGGTCCAGAACAAGTTGGGTCTGGGCAGCCAGACCCAGCAGTACAGCGACCAGCCTGCAGGTACCATCATCAGCCAGAACCCGGGCGCAGGTGCATCGGCACGGCTCAACAGCCGGGTCAGCGTGGTGGTCAGTGCAGGTCCTGAACCTGCACCGGAACCGGAAGCACCCAGCAGCTCGGAGACCACCGGCGGCGACTGGTGGGGGGATCTGACTGGCGGCGGTGCATCTTCGTCCGCTTCCTCCAGTGAACCTGCAAGCTCCAGCACAGGCAGTACTCTGGGCGACTGGTGGGCTTCGCTGCTGTCGTAACGGAGGAACAGATGAAAGGTTATATCACAAAAGGCATCGGCGGCTTTTATTACGTCAAAACGTCGGATGGTGTGGTGGAGTGCAAGCCCCGGGGAATCTTCCGAAAGCAGAAGATCACTCCGGTGGCAGGCGATGAGGTGACGCTGGAAACCGAGAACGGCGCAGCCGTCATTGCAGAGATCGCACCCCGCAAAAATGTTTTTGTGCGGCCTCCGGTGGCAAATCTTGATGTGCTGTTTCTGGTGGCAAGCACCACCCAGCCCACCCCCAGCACCCTTGTGCTGGATAAGCTCTCGGCCATTGCGGTGGATAAGGGAGTTCAGCCGGTCATCGTCTGCACCAAAGGCGACCTTGCAGAGGCGGAGTTCCTGCGCAAGGCCTATGAAAAATCCACCCTGCCTTTTATCCGGATCGACTATGCCGACGGTAGCGGGCTGGAAGAGGTCAAACAGTGGATCGCCGGGCGGCTCTGTGCCTTCTGTGGCAATTCCGGCGTGGGCAAATCCACCCTGTTAAATGCTCTGCTGCCTGAGGTGGAGCGGGAAACCGGCGAAATCAGCCAGAAGCTGGGCCGGGGCCGCCATACCACACGGGAAGTGACCATTTTTGAAGCGTTTGGCGGACGCATCGCCGATACGCCGGGTTTTGCAAGTCTGGAAGCGAACCGGGCAGGTTTTATCCCCAAAGAAAACCTCGAGCACGCATTTCCGGAGTTCGGGCCTTATCTGGGAGAATGTCAGTTCACCGGCTGCTCTCATCGCTCGGAGAAGGGCTGCGCCGTCCGTGCCGCCCTTGCCGAGGGCAAGCTTTCTCAGACCCGGTACGACAGTTACTGTGCGATGTACGACGAGGTCAAGGACGTAAAGGACTGGCAGCGTCCGAAATTCTAAAAGACGAAGGAATGTGACTTTATGGCACGCTGTGTGATCGTTTCCGCCTGTCCGGTAAGCTCTGCGCTGGCAGAGCAGCTCCGTGCGGATGATTTTATCATTGCCTGCGATGCGGGCTACAAAAATTGTGTGCAGCTGGGCCGGAAGCCCAATATCGTTGTAGGCGATTTTGATTCCGCTCCCTGCCCGGCGCAGGAGGATGACGATATCGTAGTCCTGCCCCATGTCAAAGACGATACCGACACCGAATATGCAGCCAAGCTGGCAGTGGAAAAGGGCTTTATGGAGGTGCTGCTTCTGGGAGCATTGGGCGGACGGAGGATGGAGCATACGCTTGCCAATCTCTGCACCGGCCTTGGTCTGGAAGAAAAAGGCATCCGTGCAACGTTGCTGGACGAGCAGAGCCGGGTCACTTACGTTCTCCCCGGCGAGAAGCGTACCTATCCGAAGGAACGCTATTTCTATATTTCGGTCTTTCCCATGGAGGGCCGTGCCGAAGGCGTGTGCGAGCGGGGCTCTTTCTATGAGCTCACCGATGCGGTTCTGACGGCGGGCTATCCGCTTGGGGTCAGCAATGAGTACGCCGAGGGCTCGTCGGAGATGACCATCTCCACCCGGAAAGGTGCGCTGGTGGTGGTGGAGACCGTAGCAGACTGAGCAAACTGTGCAAAAATCGGAACCTTTTGGCCCCAAAACGCCTATACTGTGGTAACAATCAGGAAAGGCGGGTGGCGGGATGCAGGTCGTTGTGATCAAAAGCCCGAAGTGTCTGCGGGGGCTCCTGCGGATGCTGTTCGGCATCAAAAAGTAGGAAAAGGCAGAGACTGCTGTGCTTTGATGCGGCGGTCTCTGCCTTTTTGTGACATAGCAGGGAAAACACCTGCATACACTCTGGTATGTGCTGCCATGCGGACAGGAGAGGAGTGCGTTGGATGGAGCTGAAAATTTTTCGGGACACCATGCCTGCGGCGGGGGCGGGCTGTGTGGTCCGGGCAGAGCTGCCGGTGGAAACGGAGATTTTGATCTCGGATTATCTGCCCCCGGTGTTCAAACTGGTCAAATGTTTTGCAAGGCCGGTGGTGCTGCAAAAACAATTGCAGCCCGGGCGGCTCACACTGGAAGGCTACCTGCGCTGCACTGTGTACTATCAGGGGGAGGAGAACGCCGGGCTCTGCCAGACAGAACAGAAACTGCCCTTTACCCGGGTGCTGGAACTGCCGGAATTTGACTTTACGGCATGGACAGCCACAGTGGAGGGTCAGACCGAGTACCTGAACAGCCGGGCCGTCAATCCCCGCCGCATCGAAGTACGGGGAGCTTATGGACTGGTTGCGTCAGTGCGCACCCAGTGCAAGACCGAGGTCATCACGGCCTTGGCCGATTGCGGGGTGGAGCAGAAGCTTTCTGCCCTTGCAGGGATGCGGCGGACCGTTGTTCTGGATAAGCTTCTCACGGCAGAAGGCGAGCTGAGCTTTCCGCAGCCGCCTGCCGCCATTCTGGACATCTCCGGTTCGGCGGAAGTGCGGGAACTGAAGATTCTGCACAACAAAGCCGTGGTCAAAGGAGAGCTGAGGGCCCTCTGTGCCTGGCGTGCCGAGGGAGACCCGACCCTTCGGAGCCAGAGCGTGACCCTGAATTTTCAGCAGGTCGCAGATGCCGAAGGGCTCAGTGAGGACTGCCGCTGCTTCTGCATTGCGGAGCCGGTAGGTTTCAGTGCAGAGCAGGGAGAAGGCGGGGAGCCGGGGAGACTGACAGCGACCCTTCTGCTCCGGCTGCGGGGATGGAGGCCCTATCAGCTGCAATGGGTGGCGGATGCGTTTTCCACACGGTATGAGACGATGCTGACCCCGCAGGAGCTTGCTGCGGATACGCTGGTCTGTGCCCTGAACGAGACTGTCACCCTTACCGGCTCGGGACCGCTGCCCGACGCAGGGGCAAAAATTCTGGCCTGTTTTGCGTCGTTCGGCCCGCTGAGCCTTGTCCGGAAAGAAGAAAACTGGGCCCTGACCGCCCGGACCGTAGTGACGGCCTTTGCGGAAAACAGCCTGAACGAGCTGGAAAGCTACGAGAAGCCGCTGGAATTCTCTCTGCCCATTCCGGAACTGACGGATGCGGAGGCAGACTGCTGGCCCGAGTGCTGGCTGACCGCAGAAAACCTGCAATGCGTCAGTGCAGGCGGGGCATTGGATGTGTCACTGACCGTCCGTGCCGAGGGTGCGATCCTGTGCCGGAAGGTTTGGGACGGAGTGGGGAACATCGCTTTGGGAGAACCGCTGGCCCCTGAGGACCCGGAGATCTCACTCCGTATCTGTTATGCGCAGGCCGGGGAAGAACTGTTCGGCATCGCAAAGCGGTTCCATGTGTCGCCGGGGCGGATGCTGGCGGCAAATGAACTGGATGAAGGTACCGAACGTCTGCCGCAGGCGGTCCGGCTGCTGGTGCCGGGGACATGACGGAAAGCTCCCTTCTTATTTGAAAAAGGCCGGAATTGTCCTTAAAACAGGGACAGCTCCGGCCTTTAAGTATGACTTATGAACAAAAAATGAACAAAAATTTCTGAAAACGCTACCATATGTCCGAACTCTTTGCTATACTACAAAATGTCTGCTGTAAAGCATTGTAGAAAAGGAGCAAAAAATGACAAAAGATATCGCTTTGGAGAGTTCGGCATATCAATTTGAAGCAAAGATGCCGCTGAAACAGTCGGTGCCGCTGGGTCTGCAGCACGTCTTTGCAATGTTCGTGGGTAACCTGACCCCGCTGCTGATCATCACCAGTGCCTGCGGCATTGCAGGCGGTGAATTTGCAGATCTGCAGGTCAGCCTGCTGCAGAACGCCATGTTCGTAGCGGGTGTCGTTACACTGGTACAGCTGTACGGCCTTGGCCCCATCGGCGGCAAAGTGCCTATCATCATGGGCACCAGCTCGGGCTTTCTGGGCGTGTTCAACAGTGTGGCTGCAACCATGGGCGGCGGTGTGACGGCCTATGGTGCCATCATGGGCGCATCCATTCTGGGCGGCCTGTTTGAGAGCGTGCTGGGCATTTTCCTCAAGCCTCTGCGCAAGCTCTTCCCCTCGGTGGTCACCGGCACGGTGGTGCTTTCCATCGGTCTGTCGCTGATCTCGGTGGGTATCAACTCCTTTGGCGGCGGCAACGGTGCAAAGGACTTTGGCTCGGTCGAAAACCTGCTGCTGGCCCTCTTTGTGCTGGTGGTCATCCTTTTCTTCAAGCACTGGACCAAGGGCTTCCTGAGCTCTTCCTCGATCCTCATCGGCATCATTGCCGGTTATCTGGCTGCCATCGTCATGGGCTTTATCCTGCCCACCACCGGCGTGACCGCTGAAGGTGTGGAGTTTACCAAAGCATGGGTCCTCAATTGGAGCAAGGTGGCGCAGGCTGACTGGTTTGCCATCCCCAAGCTGGTGCCGGTCAAGATCGTTTTTGATATGCGTGCCATCCTGCCGGTTCTGATCATGTTCATCGTCACTGCAGTGGAGACGGTGGGCGATATCTCCGGCGTTATGGAAGGCGGCATGGAGCGTGAACCCAGCGATAAGGAGCTGTCCGGCGGCGTCATCTGCGACGGTCTGGGCTCTACCTTTGCTGCCATGTTCGGCGTTCTGCCAAACACTTCCTTCAGCCAGAACGTGGGTCTGGTGGCTATGACTAAGGTGGTCAACCGTGGTGCACTGGCATCCGGTGCCATCTTCCTGATCCTCTGCGGCCTGATCCCCAAGCTGGGCGCACTGGTCTCCATCATGCCGCAGGCGGTTCTGGGCGGTGCAGCCGTTATGATGTTCTCTTCCATCGTGGTCAGCGGCATCCAGCTCATCACCAAGGAGAAGATGACTCCCCGGACTCTGACCATCGTCTCGGTGGCTCTGGGTGTAGGCTACGGCATGGGTGCAAATTCCAACATTCTGGCCAACACTCCGCAGGTCATTCAGCTGATCTGCGGCGAGTCCGGCATCGTCCCCGCAGCCTTTGTTGCCATCGTGCTCAACCTCCTGCTGCCCAAGGATGACAAGGCAGAGTAAAGTTCAGAGCATAGCTTCCAGCTGATGCAGAGCTTCCGGCGTATCTGCGTCCAGAAGTTCGTTCCGGTCAGCAATAAAAATACGATGCACACATTCCGGGTACTTCCGGAGCAGGACGCTGCCGCCCTTGCCTTCGGGCAGGGTGCGCAGTTCCGGGAAAAATCCGCTTCCAAACAGAACGGGGCTTCCAACCAGCGGCTCCGGGTCATTTTTGGCCCGCCACGCCAGCCGGAAGATCACCCGTTCTGTTTCTTTTTGCCGTTCCAGCTGGGTTCGATGATCCGAACAAAAAATACCCACCATGGCTTCTACGGTTTCTCGCTGGAGCAGAGGCTGGTCTCCGGGCAGAAACATACAGCCTGCAAGTTCCGGAACCTGCTGCAGCAAAGCCTTCAGCCCAAGGCGGACGGTGTCGTTCCGGCCGGGCAGAGCGTGGAAAATCACCGGGATACTGCGCTCTTCACAGAGCTGCCGCACCGCTTCCGAGCGTGTCACGACGATCCGAGTAGCCAGAAGAGGGGTGTCGGTGGCGGCAAGGGCCCGGCAGAACAGGGGCTTTCCCTCCGGCCCAAAGGGGGCAAGAAGCTTGTTGGAGCCGAACCGGCGGGAAAGGCCGGAAGCCATCAGAACGCATCCCACCGGCAATGTGGGGTAAAAGGGAGAAATTTCGGGAAGATCCATGATCCGGCACTCCTTTTTTGCGGTAAAATTCTGCGGAAAAATTCCGCTTCCAAATAGCATTATAAGCCAATTTATGATAAAATAAAAGGCAGTAGAGAAAAAAGAGAGGAACTGCGTATGTTGACGATTCGGGAATATAAAAAAGCCGAAAGTCTGGAAGAAGCCTGGCAGCTCAACCAGAAGAAAAACAACCGTATCATCGGCGGAATGATCTGGCTCAAAATGGAGACCATCAATGTGGGTACGGCCATCGACCTGTCGGGCCTTGGGCTGGATACCATTGAGGAGACGGACGAGGGCTTTTCCATCGGAGCGATGGTCACCCTCCGGCAGCTGGAACAACATCCGGGTCTTGCCGCCTATACAGATGGTGCAGTGCGGGAGTCGGTGCGGCATATCGTTGGTGTGCAGCTGCGCAATCTGGCGACAGTAGGCGGCAGCATTTACAGCCGGTTTGGCTTTTCGGATGTGCTGACGATGTTTCTTGCCCTGAACAGCTCGGTGGAGCTGTACAAGGGCGGCATTGTGCCGCTGGCGGAGTATGCACAGAAGCCCTATGACCGGGATATTCTGGTGCGGGTCATCGTGCCTAAGGAAAATGCGGCATATTCTTACCAGTCGGTGCGGAACAGCCAGACCGATATTCCGGTGCTGACCTGTGCCGCTGCAAAAACGGAGAAGGAAAGTTATCGCTTTGCCATCGGTGCACGGCCGGGCAAGGCAGTACTCTTCTGTTTTGAGGCGCAGCCCGGTGAAACAACAGAGGAACGTGCCCGGCGGTTTGCCGATGCGGTGAAGGAACAGATCAAAACAGAGTCCAACATGAGGGGCAGTGCAGAGTACCGCCGCCATCTGGCCGGGGTGCTGGTCAAGCGTGCCGTCCGCAAGCTGGAAGGCTGAAAGGGGAGAGAGGATGCAGATCACAATTACATTGAATGGAACCAGAGTGTCGGCGGAGATTGCCCCGGACACTTTGCTGATCGATTTTGTCCGCAGTCAGGGCTGCTACAGTGTCAAGCGGGGATGTGAGACTTCCAACTGCGGGCTGTGCACAGTTTTTCTGGATGACAAACCGGTGCTCTCCTGCTCCGTGCTGGCAGCCCGGGCCGACGGCCATAAAGTTACCACGCTGGAAGGTTTACAGGACGAAGCAGCGGAGTTTGGAGCCTTTATCGCTGATCAGGGTGCAGAGCAGTGCGGCTTCTGCAACCCGGGCTTTATCATGAATGCTCTGGCCCTCTTCCGGGAGAACGAATATCCCACAGAGGAGGAAATCAAGGAATACCTTGCAGGCAACCTCTGCCGCTGTTCCGGCTACGAGGGCCAGCTGCGGGGAATTCAGGCGTTTCTTGCATGGAAAAAGGGAAAGGAGACCGCTGAATGAACAACGTGAATAAGCCGTTCCGGAAAAAGGATGCCATGCAGCTGGTCACCGGAAAACCGGTCTATATGGATGATCTCGCTCCGAAGGACTGCCTGATCGTCAAACTTCTCCGCTCGCCCCACGCCAACGCCATGGTCAAGAGCATCAATACGGCTGTGGCAAAAAAAGTTCCCGGCATTGAGGCGATTTTCACATGGGAAGATGTGGACCAGAATGGCCGCCGCTTTACGCAGGCGGGCCAGACCTACCCGGAAGCAAGCCCCTATGACCGCCTGGTCATCGACCGCCATGTTCGCTTCGTGGGCGATGTGGTGGCCATCGTGGCAGGCAAGGATGAAAAGTGCGTGGACAAGGCCCTCAAGCTCATCAAGGTGGAGTATGAGGTGCTGGATGCTGTGCTGGATTACCACACAGCCAAGGATAACCCCATCCTCGTTCACCCGGAGGACAACTGGGAGAGCCTCTGCCCGGTGGGAGCCGACAACAAGCGGAATCTCTGCGCCCATGAGGAGAGCGGTTCCGGCGATATTGACGCCGTGCTGAGCAAATGCGACGTGGTCATTGACCATGTGTACCATACCAAGGCCTGCCAGCAGGCCATGATGGAGACCTTCCGCACCTGCTGCTACATCGACCTTTATGGCCGGCTGAATGTGCTCAGCTCGACCCAGATCGTGTTCCATGCCCGGCGGCACATTGCCAATGCTCTGCATATTCCCAAATCCATGATCCGGGTCACGAAGCCCCGGATCGGCGGCGGTTTTGGCGCAAAGCAGACGTCGGTCTCCCTGATCTACCCGGCCTTTGTTACATGGAAAACCAAAAAGCCTTCCAAAATCATCTTCAGCCGGGAGGAAAGCCAGACCGCTTCCAGCCCCCGGCATGAAATGGAAATTCATCTCCGGCTGGGTGCCACCAAAGACGGCATCGTGAAGGGTATCGATATGTATACCCTTTCCAATACCGGTGCCTACGGTGAGCACGGCCCCACCACGGTGGGACTGTCGGGGCATAAGTCCATTCCGCTGTACGGCAAGGCAGAGGCGTTCCGCTTTACCTACGATGTGGTTTATACCAACCATATGTCGGCCGGTGCCTATCGGGGCTACGGCGCAACGCAGGGTCTTTTTGCCGTGGAATCGGCTGTTAATGAGCTGGCAGCAAAGCTCCATATGGACCCCTTTGAGATCCGGGAAAAGAACATTGTCAAGGAAGGCGATATCATGCCTGCCTATTACGGTGCACCCAATACCAGCTGTGCACTGGACCGCTGCTTGAAAAAGGTCCATGATATGATCAGTTGGGACGAAAAATATCCCCGGAAAGAGCTGGGCAACGGCAAAGTCCGGGCGGTGGGCATGGGCATGGCCATGCAGGGTTCCGGTATTTCGGGCATGGATGTGGGCAGTGCGACCCTCAAGCTCAACGAGGGCGGGTTCTACTCGCTCCTGATCGGCGCAGCCGATATGGGCACCGGCTGTGACACCACACTGGCGCAGATCGCCGCCGAAGTGCTGGAATGTGATTTTGACAATATCACTGTTTACGGCGCAGATACCGACACCTCCCCCTACGATTCCGGTTCCTATGCGTCCAGTACCACCTATGTGACCGGCAAGGCCGTGGAAAAATGTGCCCTCAAACTCCGGGCACAGATCTGCAAGCTGGGTGCACAGATGCTGAACTGTGAAGAAACTGCCGTGGAGTTTGACGGCAAGAAAGTCTTTGTAGAGAATGATCCCTCACGCAGCGTTTCGCTGGAAGAGGTGGTCACCACCTCGATGAACGGCCACGATGTTGCACTGGAAGCGACCGAAACGCACAGCTCTCCGCTGTCGCCGCCGCCTTATATGGTGGGTGCAGCAGAGATTGAGCTGGATACGGAGACCGGTGAGGTCAAGCTGCTGGATTACGCCGCCTGTGTGGACTGCGGGACACCCATCAATCCCAACCTGACCCGGGTGCAGGCCGAAGGCGGCATCCTGCAGGGTATCGGCATGACCCTGACCGAAAACGTGACCTACGATGCCAAGGGCTATCCGGAAGAAAACTCGCTTTTCCAGTACAAGATTCCTACCCGGCTGGATGTCGGACATATCCGGGTGGAATTTGAAAACAGTTATGAACCCAACGGCCCCTTCGGCGCAAAGTCCATTGGCGAAGTGGTCATCAACACCCCGCTGCCTGCCGTTTCGGATGCCATTTACAATGCCATCGGTACCCGATTCTATGAGTTGCCCATCACGCCGGAGCAGATCGCTATGGCAGTGGAGAAGCAGGAAAACTGATGCGAGACCTTGATGTGCTGCTGCCATTTTTAAACGAGAAAAATCATGTGGTTTCTCTGGTGGGCGGCGGCGGAAAAACGACTCTGATGTATGCCATGGCCCGCCTTTGCGCTGCAAAGGGCTGGAAGGTGCTGGCCTCAACAACGACTCATATCCAGTGCCCGCCGGAAGAATTCCGGGCCCGGACCGAAGCCGACCGGAACACCCTATGGGCCGCAGGCCGGTATGCCGTGGCTGGGGTGGACACCGGGAACGGCAAGCTGAAAGCTCTGCCCATGGAGCAGCTGCGCCGCTGGATGCGGGACGCTGACTTCGTGATTTTGGAAGCCGACGGTTCAAAGCGTCTGCCTTGCAAAGCCCCGACAGCGCATGAGCCGGTGCTTCTACCGGAAAGCGATGTCGTGCTGGCAGTGGCCGGGCTTTCAGCGGCAGAGCGGCCTCTGCGGGAGGTCTGTTTCCGGCTGGAAACAGCCTGCACACTGCTGGAAGCCTTGCCGGATGACTGCCTGACACCTGCGATGCTGGCAAAATTGCTGGCAGATGCAGAGGGCGGAAGAAAAGATGCGGGAACACGGGAATTTTATGCCGTGCTCAATCAGGCAGACACACCGGAACGGCGAAAGTTCGGAGAAAAGACCCGGAAGATTTTGGAAGAAACTTATGGGGTTCGATGTGTTCTGACGGCATTTGAGAAAGGAGAGCGGCAGATGGAACAGCCTGAAAAGATCGTTTTCTGCACCGGCGGCGGATGCACCGCAAAGCTGGGTGCGGGGGTGCTGAGCCGTATTCTGGAAAAGCTGCCCCGAGGC
>CALDNF010000098.1 GCA_937917475.1 uncultured Faecalibacterium sp. | reverse complement strand
GTCAGCTTGGGGCCCTACAGCAGGCTCTGGGACAGGCCCGGGCCGCACAGAAGCTCCGGCAGGACCTGACCGCAAAGCAGGCCGAGCTGACCCGGCTGCTGCCCCTGCGGGAGGCGGCGCAGGCCGAAGCTGCACGCTGCGCCCCCAACGCAGACCGCATCGACGCTCTGACCGGGGAGATCACCGCCCTTTCTGCCGCCCTGCGGGATTACGATGCACAGGCTCCCCTCACCCCCGCCCAGCGCAGCAGCCTCCGGCGGGAAGCCGAGGAGCTCCCCCAGCCGGAAGAGACGGAAACCCTGCCCGCCCTTGCCTCCCGGGCCGAAAAACTGGCGGCACGGAGCCGGGACCTGACTGCACTGGACCACAAACTCACCGACTGCACCCGCCGGGCCAAGGCCCTCAAGGCGGCGCAGGAAGCCTATCAGGCCGCTGCCAAGGCGCAGGACGAAGCCCGCACCCGCCGGGACCGCACCGAGCGGGCCTTTCTGAACGCACAGGCGGGGCTGCTGGCCCATACCCTGACCGAGGGCACCCCCTGCCCGGTCTGCGGCAGCACCCATCACCCCAAGCGGGCCCTGCTGCCGCCCACGGCCCCCACGCAGGCACAGGTGGAAGCCGCCCGGCAGGCCGCCGATGCCGCTGACCGGAACGCCCGGCAGGCCAGTGCAGCAGCTTCCGAAGCCCTTGCCGCCGAGCGGGAGGGCCGTTCTACCCTCCGGGAGGAAGCCGAAAAGCTCCTGCCCGAGCAGTTCACCGACCCGGCCCAAGCCCCCTCTACCCTCGGGGCACTGCGGGCCGCAGCCCAGCAGGCCATGGCCCGGCTCCACACCGAGGAAGTGCAGCTCTTTGCCGCCCGGATGCAGGCTGAGGCCCGGCTCAACACCCTCAAAGCCCGTCAGGCCCGGCTGCGGCAGGAGATGGACAAAGCCCAAGCTGCCCTGCGCTCTGCCGAGACCCAATGCACTGCCGCCGAAGCCGCCGTCAAGGCCCTGACGGCCCAGCAGGCCGAGACCGCACCGGAGAACAAAGCCGACCTTGCTGCCCTGCAGGCGGCAGAGCAGGAGCTTCAGTCCCGCCGCACCATCCAGACCGGGCAGCTCCGGGCCCTCAACGCCCGGCTGACCCCCAACCGGCAGGCCCTTGATGCCTACCGCAGCCTTGCCGCCCAGCGGGCCCAGCTGGAGCAACGCTGGCAGTGGGTGGCCGCACTGGCCTCCACCGCCGGGGGCACCCTGAGCAGCAAACAGAAGATCCGGCTTGAGACCTACATCCAGATGACCTATCTGGACCGCATCCTTCGCCACGCCAACACCCGGCTGATGCAGATGACCTCCGGCCAGTATGAACTGGAACGCATCGGGGCCGAGAACCAGCGCAGCCAGTCCGGCCTTGACCTTGGCGTCATCGACCACTACAACGGCACCCGCCGCAGTGTCAAGACCCTTTCAGGCGGCGAGAGCTTCAAAGCCTCCCTTGCGCTGGCGTTGGGCCTGTCGGACGAGGTGCAGAGCACCGCCGGCGGTGTCCGGCTGGATGCCCTCTTTCTGGACGAGGGCTTCGGCTCACTGGACGATGAATCGCTGGAGCAGGCCATCCGGGTCCTCTCCGGCCTCACCGAGGGCGACCGCCTTGTGGGCATCATCTCCCACGTTGCCGCCCTCAAAGACCGCATCGACCGCCAGATCGTGGTCAAAAAAGCCCCCTCCGGCGGCAGCCGGGTGGAGATCGTGGGATAAATCATGCTCCTCCCGGGCACCCTAGCTGCGGAGGTGATCCCATGAATTCTCTGACGCCCTTCATCCGGCACGAGCTGGCCCTGCCCGACCCTGATTTTCCGGGCCCGGAGTTTCCGGCTCCGGCACCGCCGGACGAGCCGCAGGCCCCCATGGCGCAGGTCCCGCCCAAAGCAGAGCCCGGCACCGGCGTGCCCATGACCGACGGCACACCGGCGGCCTGCCGCCAGAAAAACGCCGATGAGTTCTTAGCCGGGCACAGCCCCGGGGTGATGGCGCAGTACGGCGGACAGCTGTTTGGCACCGAGCAGAACACCCACTCGGCACACCCGGCCCCGGAGGAGCCTGACCCCGCCGAAAGCGGTGTGCTCTCGCTGGTGGACTGGCGGGAAAACGCCCCCTACGGCTGAGAAACCAAAGAATTTTACGATTATTTTCCAATTACCTGTTGAAATCTTTGTCCGCTTCTTTTATTATGGTAGCAAACAAAACAAAGGCAGGTAATAACCATGGCAGAAATCAAGTACGAGATCGTTCAGAAGGTGGCCGTGCTGTCTCAGCGTCCCCGTGGGTGGGAGCGTCAGCTCAACCTCATCAGCTGGAACGACGGCGAGCCCAAGTATGATATCCGCGACTGGTCCCCGGACGGCACCCGGATGGGCAAGGGCATCTCCCTGAGCCACGACGAGCTGGCCATCCTCAAGGGGATCCTGGACGATCTGGAGCTGTAAGATGAACGATCGGGAAGAGTTTCTGGCGATCTTCCGCCAGCACGTCACCCGTCCGGGCAGCGAAAAGCTGCTGGACTGGCTGGAGCACAAGACGGATTTCTTCACCGCACCGGCTTCCACCCGGTTCCATGGGGCCTGCGAGGGCGGGCTGTGTATGCACAGCCTCAATGTTTACCACGCCCTCCACGACACCTTTTTTGCCGAGGGGGAGAGTGAGGAGAGCTATGCCATCTGCGCCCTGCTCCATGACCTGTGCAAGGCCAACTACTACAAGGCGGGCACCCGCAACGTCAAGAACGAGGTGACCGGCCAGTGGGAAAAAGTGCCCTCTTACAGCGTGGAGGACCTGTTCCCCTACGGCCACGGCGAGAAGAGCGTTTTCCTCATTGAGCGGTTCATGAAGTTGAAAATCGAGGAGGCAGTTGCCATCCGCTGGCACATGGGCGGCTTTGACGATGCAGCCCGGGGCGGCTGCTTTGCCATCTCGGAAGCTTACGACAAGTATCCGCTGGCCGTCAAGCTCCACATTGCCGATCTGGAAGCCACCTATCTGATGGAGCACCGCACCAGCACCACCCGGTAATCATCAAAACAAAGCAAAAAAGGCATAACAAAAAGGCTGGCATCCCGAAGTGCATCGGGGTGTCAGCCTTTGTTTTTTATCTTGTTTTCAATCCTTGAGCATCCGGTCAAACTGCGCCAGCAGCTCCACCGAGAGCTTGTCCAGCTTGGTTTTGGGTTTCCAGCCTGCCATGGGGCGGGGCGGGCGGCCCTCGTCAAAGAAGGGGGCTGCTTCGTCGTCCACAGTCTCTTCCTGTCTGGTGCCCTCCGGGGTAAAGGAGATCACCGGCAGGCCCGGCTGGTCCAGAACCGGGCTCTGGGGTGCAGGTTCCGGCGGAAGGGGCTGGCCCTCCCGGGCCTGATGGCAGAGGTCTGCCAGCTGGGCGTTCTCCTCTTTCAGGGCCATCATGGCACGCTCGTAGGCAAACACCCTCGTCTCGTACCGGCGCAGCTCCGAGTTGGCAGCCACAAGGCGGCGGTTCAGCTCTTCCAGCTGGGTCTCGATCTGGGCAGGCAGCTCTCTCTGGGCGCAGTTTTCCCCGGGCTGGCACGCTCCGCTTGAGGAGCGGCCGGTTTCGGACTGCTGCAGCTCCATAGCTTCCTCCACTTCCTGCAGTGCATGGCGGGCCAGACGGCGTTCCATGGCGACGCAGGCAGAGAGCCGGTCGATACAGCGCAGCACTCTTTCTGCCTGACGGCTGTTCCCGGCGTCCTGTCGTCCCATGGTCTGCCACCTCCCGCTCCACGCACAAGAGGCACGCCCTTTCCCGGGCGGCGGATCGTTGTTTTACGGCCTTACTTGCGCTTGTTCAGGATCGCCAGCAGCTCGTCATAATAACGGTTGTCGCTGTTTTCTTCCTCCACAGGCTTTGCTGCGGGGGCAGCGGCCGGTGCTGCAGTCTTTGCGGCAGAAGCTGCCACGTCCGAGCTGAACACAGCCGTGGGGGTGGATGCGGTGGTACCTGCTGCGCCGCTCAGGCTGTTGCGCAGGCTCTCGGTGGTCTTGTTGTCAAAACCGGTGGCCACCACGGTGACCCGCATCTCATCGGAGAGGTTCTCATCAAAGGCAGTACCCCAGATGATGTTTGCATCGGGATGCGCACTCTGGGTGATGAGGCCGGCTGCGGTCTCCACGTCCTCCAGACCGATGTCGGGGCTGGAGGTGATGTTGATGATAACGCCGTGAGCACCGGCGATGCTGGTCTCCAGCAGGGGGCTGGAAATGGCAGCCTTGGCGGCGTTCTCGGCCTTGCCTGCGCCCTTTGCGCTGCCCACGCCCATGTGTGCGTAGCCTGCATCCTTCATGATGGAGCGCACGTCGGCGAAGTCCAGGTTGATGAAGGCGGGCACGTTGATCAGAGCGGAGATGGACTCAACGCCCTGGCGCAGCACGTTATCGGCAGCCTGGAAGGCATTCATCAGGGTGATCTTTTCCTGGCTGATCATCTTCAGGCGCTCATTGGGGATGACGATCAGACTGTCCACATGCATGAGCAGGTTTGCGATGCCCTGCTCGGCCAGACCCATCTTCCGCTTGCCCTCAAAGGAGAAGGGCTTGGTGACGATGCCCACGGTGAGGATGCCCAGATCATGGGCCACCTCAGCCACCACAGGAGCGGCACCGGTGCCGGTGCCGCCGCCCATGCCGGCGGTGATAAAGACCATCTGAGAGCCCTTGAGTGCATTTGCGATCTCATCCTTGCTCTCCTCAGCGGCACGCTGGCCGATCTCGGGGTCTGCGCCTGCACCACGGCCCTTGGTGAGCTTGGAGCCCAGCTGGACCTTGGTGGCTGCATGGTTTTTGGCCAGAGCCTGCTGGTCGGTGTTCATTGCGATGAACTCCACGCCCTGCAAACCGTCGCTGACCATCCGGTTAACGGCGTTTCCGCCGCCGCCGCCTACACCGATCACCTTGATCGTCGTAACGTTTTCGTCCATTTCTTCGTCGAGCATCAATGCCATAACTTTGTCCTCCATCGGATGATATCGTAAACCCGCTCAAAAAGAGCAGAGTAATCTCATAGTACAACTATACAACTGTATCGTATCATCTTTTTGCTCCGATTGCAAGACAAAATTACTTTTTTGAGGGTGTTTTTTTCACACGCTCTGCCCGGGGGGCTGTTTCCCGCCGAATTTGGGCTCCCAAACCTGCCAAAATTTTTGTAAAATCCGCATAGCCCCGGTCGATGTACCCGGCTTGACGGATCTCGCTCTTTCCCTCGGCGGCAAGGGCTGCCAGCACCAACGCCGCCCCGCCCCGCAGGTCGGGGGCCACCAGCCTGCTTCCCGCAAGGCTCTGCCCCGGCGGCAGGGGCCGGATGTGCAGGGTGCGGCCAGTCACATTCACCCGCCCGCCAAGCCGTAAAAAGCCCTCTGCGCAGCCAAACCGCCGCTCAAAGATCACGTCCTCGATGCTGCTTTCGCCCCCGGCGCAGAGCAGGGCTGCAGCCAGCGGCGGGGCGGCATCGGTGGCAAGGCCCGGATACACCCCCGTGAACACCCGGCCCACCCCTTTCAGGGAGCCGTACCGGCTGACGCAGGCGTTCTTCCCGCTGCGCTCCACCCGGCATCCCATTTGTTCCAGAATTTCCAGCACCGGAGCATAGAGCCGGGGCGGACATCCGGCCAGTTCGACCCGGCCCCCGGCCACAGCGGCGGCGCAGGCCAGCGTAGAAGCAAAAATACGGTCGGGCAGGGGCGAAAACACGCACCCGGACAGCTGCCGCCGCCCCTCGATGCAGACCGTGGAGCTCCCTGCCCCCTCGATCTTCCCGCCGCACCGATTCAGGAAATCCGCAAGGTCGGCGATCTCCGGCTCCCTCGCTGCTCCCCGCAGGACGGTGCGCCCTTTTGCACATACCGCCGCTAAAATCAGGGTCTCGGTGGCCCCTACGCTGGGGAAGCGGAGGGTGATCTCGGCCCCATGAAGCCCTGCCGGAGCCGTCAGCACCAGCCGCCCCGGGCCGGCATCCAGCTCCTGCGCCCCCATCCGGGCCAGCCCTTCCAGATGCAGGTCGATGGGCCGTGCGCCGATCCTGCACCCGCCGGGCAGTGCAGTTTCTGCCCGGCCCAGCCGGGCCAGCAGCGGGGCGCAGAAGAGGATCGACGCCCGCATTTGTGCCGCTGTTTCACCCGGAAGCGTGCTGCACACCGGGCTTCCCGAAAGCAGAAGGTCACCGTTTTCCCACCGGGCCGCCAGCCCCGCCCCCTGCAAAAGCGTGATGCAGCCCTCTACATCCGCCAGCCTTGGCACGGCCCGCAGCCGCACCGGTTCACCGCAGAGCAGCACCCCGGCAAGGAGCGGAAGCACGCTGTTTTTTGCCGCAGGCACCCGCACCGTCCCATGCAGCGGCCTGCCCCCTTCTACGATGATCGAACCCTTGTATCCTGCCATGCTGCCCCTCCTCCGCTCTGCAAAAGATACCTCAGGCTATGCAGCCGGGCGGCAGAATGTCACGGCTCCGGCCTGCAAAAGGCCGCACCGAATTTGTGGGCTTGTTTCTCAGCGTTCACCCCGGGATACACTGAGCACGATCCCCATTTCTCCCAGCAGCATCATCAGGCTGGTGCCGCCGGAAGAGAAAAAGGGCAGGCTGATGCCGGTGTTGGGGATGGTGTTGGTGACCACGGCCACATTCAGGAATGCCTGCAATGCCACCTGCACCGTGAACCCCACCACCAGCAGCCCGCCGAAGCGGTCGGGCGCATGAGCGGCCAGCGTGATGCCCCGCCAGAGCAGCAGCACAAAGAGCAGGATGACGGTGCAGGCCCCCACGAAGCCCAGCTCCTCGCAGACGATGGAGAAGATGAAGTCGTTCTGCGGTTCCGGCACGAAGAGATGCTTCTGTCGGCTGTTGCCAAGCCCCAATCCCACGGCCCCGCCGGACCCGATGGCATACAGGCTCTGGATGGTCTGGTGGCCGTCCCCCAGCGGGTCGGCAAAGGGGTCGACCCAGGAGCGGAGCCGGTCTGCTGCATAGGGCACAAGGTCGGGCATGATGACCACGGCCGCCCCGATGGCCCCCGCTCCGCTGACCCCGGCCAGCAGAAACCACCGCAGGCCGGTGCCCCCTACGAACATCAGCACTGCCCCGATGCCCAGAATGAGCACGGTGCCCGAGAGGTGGGGTTCCAGCAGCATCAACGCAGCCACGGCCCCCAGCACCAGCCCAAAGGGCAGCACCCCCACCGAGAAGCGGTCCATTTTGTCATGATTCAGGGAGATAATGTGGGAAAACACCAGCACCACCGCAAATTTTGCGATCTCACTGGGCTGCAGCGTGCCCAGCCCGGGCAGCACCAGCCACCGCTTGCAGCCGTTGTACTCCGGCATAAAAAGCACCAGC
The DNA here is from genome assembly GCA_937917475.1 of uncultured Faecalibacterium sp. Taxonomy (GTDB): domain Bacteria; phylum Bacillota; class Clostridia; order Oscillospirales; family Ruminococcaceae; genus Faecalibacterium. Next base: position 8,563 of record CALDNF010000098.1, on the reverse strand, counting down.
ACCAGCAGCACCAGCGACAGCCCCAGCAGCGGCCAGGCCAGCTTATGGAAGAGATGATAGTCCACCCGGCTGGCCAGAGCCATCCCCGCCAGCCCCATGGCCGCATAGAGCAGCTGAGGCCGCAGGTAGGCAAAGGCATCTCCCCGCCGGTAAAGGGCCACGGCGTTGGATGCGCTGTAAAGCATCACCAGCCCAAAGCCCACCAGTGCCAGCACAAGGCACAAAAACAGCAGGTCGGCGGGCGGCAGAGCCCGCACACGGCGGGCAGACCGGGAACGTGCATTGAGGGCGTGTTCCACGTTTTCCCCTCCTCCATTGATCATTTTGATGTTTATTGTACGCAGGCGGCTGGGCGGATAGTCATTTTGCCCGCCGCCGGGTCATACAATACCCTGAGGAGGGAGTGCCCATGTCGCAGCTTCGCACCCTGCCGGAACAGGAGTTCCGCACCCGGGCCCGGCTGGTCTCGGCTTTATTCTGTGCCCTTGCCCTCGGGCTTGCGGTGCGGCTTTTCTATCTGCAATTGCGCAGCGGCGGCTGGTACTCCGACCGGGCCTTGGGCCAGCAATTGCGGGATACCGTCGTTCCCGCCGACCGGGGAAAGATCTACAGTGCCGACGGCGTTTTGCTGGCTGCCAACAGCAGCTGCTGGACCCTCCGGGCCTCGCCCCGGGAGATGCCGGAGGAGAAGCTTGCCCTTGCCGCCAGCGGGCTTGCGGAAATTCTGGAGCTGGACGAAGGAGCCCTGCTGGAGAAATTCAGTGACCGCCGGTCCAACGACTGCCTGCTCCGCTACCGGGTGGACCGGGACACCGCCGACCGGGTGCGGGACTTCTGCGAGGCCAGCGGCATCACCGGCATCCGGATCAATCAGGATTCCAGACGCTGGTATCCGCAGGGGGAATTTCTGGCTTCGGTGCTGGGGTTCACCAACGTGGACAACGCCGGGGTCTCGGGGCTGGAACTGCGCTACGATGACCTGCTCACCGGCGAGAATGGGGTGGTGCTCACCGCCGTCAATGCATGGGGCTACACCCTTGAGCAGAGCTATGAGACCGAACGCTTCCCCACCGAGGGGGACGGCCTGCGGCTGACCATCGATTCCAGCGTTCAGCACTATCTGGAAAACGCCCTGAACTACGCCGTGCAGGAACACCACGTCGGAGCCCGGGCCGTGGGTATCGTCATGGAGGTGAACACCGGAGCCGTGCTGGCCATGGCCACCACCCCGGCCTACGACCCCAACCAGCCCCGGGTGATCTCCGACCCTGCCGCCCGGCAGGCTGTGGATGCCCTCACCGGCTCAGAGCGGGCCAAAGCCCTGCAGCTGGCCCAGCAGACCCAATGGCGGAACAAGGCCGTCAGCGACCTGTACGAGCCGGGCAGTGTGTTCAAGCTCATCACCTGTGCCGCCGCACTGGATGCGGGGGCCGTCACAAAAGGGTCCAGCTTCTACTGCGGCGAGTCCATCTCGGTGGCGGGCACCCGGTTCCACTGCGCCAATCACAAGCGGCATGGGGCCCAGACCCTGACGCAGGCCCTTGAGAACTCCTGCAACCAGAGCTTCATCCAGATCGGCGCACGGCTGGGAAAAGAAGCGTTCTGTAATTATTTTGCAGCCTTCGGCCTCCGGGAGCCCACCGGCATCGACCTGCCCGCAGAGCCCCGGAAAAGCCTGTACTACACCGCCGACCGGATGGGCCCGGTGGAGCTGGCCTCCTGTGCCTTCGGGCAGAGCAGCAAGGTCTCCTACCTCGAGATGGCCGCTGCCGTCTGCGCCGTGGTCAACGGCGGAAAACTGATGCGGCCCTACGTCGTATCGGACATTCTGAGCCCTGAGGGGGAGGTCATCGACCAGATTGCCCCGGTCTGCACCCGCCGGGTGCTCAAAGAGGAGACCAGCCGCACCATGCGGGAGATGATGGAAGCCGTGGTCCTCTACGGCGGCGGACGGAACGCCCAGATCCCCGGCTACCGGGTGGGCGGCAAGAGCGGCACCAGCCAGAAGCTGGACAGCAACGACGAGAAGGCCCGCATTGCCAGCTTTGTGGCCGTGGCCCCCATCGATAACCCCAAGTTTCTCTGCCTGATCTGCCTTGACGAGCCCCACAGCTGGACCACCGCCGGCGGCAGCCTTTCGGCCCCGGTCTGTGCCGAGGTGCTGGAGCAGACCCTTGTCCGCTATGGCGTGCCCCGCTCCCCCACCGATGCACCCGCTCCCACCGCCCAGACCGCTGCCGACCTCCCGCAGGACGGCGACAGCACCGATGGGGCATAAAAAAAGACCGCCGGAGCGGTCTTGGGTCACAAGCCCATAATATCATGGAAATAGGGCAGGGTGGAATATTGATATCTTCTTGCATACTCCCTCGGATGCAGGGGCTTTGTGCCGTTGACGTGCTGGATGTAGCCTTCCAGATAGCGCACCGCTTCCTCTGCGATCCTGCGGATGTTGCGGACGGTTTCGGTGTATTCATCCTGATCAACAACAACTTTTGTGGGGTCCAGATAGCTTTCCTTTCGGATCAGAACGATCTTGGTATAATCCAATCCGGAGCGCGTTCTTCTGGAACGCTCTGTTCCGGTAAACAAATACGCATTTTTGTGGTGGATCGAAGAACGATATGGGATGCAGATCCGGTAGTCAAACACTGCTTCAATCATCAGGCAGCTATAAGGTCTGCCCCACTTACACATCAGTTCCGGATATTTCAAAGTCGGATAATCCCGCATGAATTCAGCGGACAACTGATAAATTTTCACACTACATTCCATCGTTCAACATCCCTGTCTGCTCTCATGTTCACAAAAAAACGAGGCCAACCTTTTCAGCTGACCTCGTTTGTTTCTTCGCCCGGTCAATTTTTATTTTACCGATGTGTCAGAACCGTCACACATCATCTTCACTCGGTCAATTTTTATTTTACCGACGAGTCAGAACCGTCACTCGTCATCTTCAGCGAAGATTGAAAAGAACTTCTTTTCTAAAAACAGTATAGCAAATCCAACGTAAAAATGCAACTTCTTTTTTCAGTTCTGCTGCGGCTGGTCACGGAAAGTGATCTCGCCGGTGGTGCTGTCCATGGAATCCACGATAGCAAGGCTTTCCAGCTGGATGCCCTTGCTGCGGATGAGCTCGCCGCCCTGCTGGAAGCCCTTTTCGACGGCGATGCCGATGCCCTCCACAGTGGCACCGGCTTCCTGTGCCAGATCCAGCAGGCCCATCAGGGCACAGCCGTTGGCAAGGAAGTCGTCAATGATCAGCACATGATCCTCCGGAGTCAGGAACTTTTTGGAGACGATGACGTTGTAGATCTTTTTGTGGGTGAAGGACTGGATCTTGGTCTCATAGTTATCATAGTCCAGATTGATGCTCATGGACTTTTTGGCAAACACCACCGGCACATTGAACTCGCTGGCCACCACGGCGGCAATGCCGATGCCGCTGGCCTCGATGGTCAGCACCTTGTTGATGGGCTTGCCTGCAAACAGTCGCTTCCACTCCTTTGCCATCTCACGGAACAGGGGGATGTCCATCTGGTGGTTGATAAAGCTGTCCACCTTCAGCACATTGCCCTCCCGCACGATGCCGTCTTTTCGGATACGATCTTCCAGCAGTTTCATTTTTGTCTCCTCCAGGCCTGATGTTTCAATTTATTTCACCTAGTATACCGAATCCCACCCGCTTTGGCAAGGTTTTTCCGCCCAAATCCGACAAAAACTTCCTCCCGATTTTTCTTTCTCCCCTTCAAAAGGATGCCTGTTGTGAAAATCCCGAAAACTGCCCGGCGGCGGTGGAATGGTTTTGGATTTTCTTCTCTTGTTTTCTTAAAAAAATCGAGTATACTGAAAGCATACAGGATGGCCGCTGTGGGTCATCCCTGCGTTGGAAAAGAAGGAGTTTGCCCATATGAAGACCGGATTGATCCTGGAAGGTGGAGCCATGCGGGGGATGTTCACCGCTGGCGTTCTGGATGTATTGATGGAGCACGATATCACAGCCGACGGTGCCATCGGCGTGTCGGCGGGGGCCGTGTTCGGCTGCAATTACAAGTCCCATCAGATTGGACGGACCATCCGCTATAACACCGAGTACTGCAACGACAAGCGGTATGCCAGCTTTAAGAACCTCATCCGCACCGGCAACCTGTACAGCGAGCAGTTCTGCTACCATGAGGTGCCCGAAAAGCTAGACCCCTTTGACACCGAGGCCTTCCGCAATTCGCCCATGGACTTTTTTGTCGTCTGCACCGATGTGCGCACCGGCGACCCCATCTACCACAAGTGCCGCACCGGCGACGCTGAGGACATCAAGTGGATGGAAGCTTCTGCCTCCATGCCGCTGGCCGCAAAGATCGTCCGGATCGGGCATTATGCCCTGCTGGACGGCGGAGTGGCCGATTCCATCCCGGTGCGGTTCTTTGAGTCCATCGGCTACAAGCGGAACCTCATCGTGCTGACCCAGCCCAAAGGCTTTGTGAAAAAAAAGAACCCCATGCTGCCCGCCATCCGGACCCGGTATTTCCGGTATCCAGCCTTTGTGGAGGCGGTGGCCGACCGTCACGAGCGGTACAATGAGACCCTCTCCTACATCTCGATGCTGGAACAGGCCGGCAAGGATTACGTCATTCGCCCGCCCATCCCGCTGGAGATCGGTGCCATGGAGCGGGACCCCGCTCAGCTCCGCCGGGTCTATGAGACCGGCCGGGCCGTGGCCGAGATCCAGATCGACAAGATCAAAGCCTTCTTTGACGAAGTAAAAGCCCAGCCTGACGCATAATTCAGATACAGCAAACGCTCCGTACCGGGAAATCTCAGTACGGAGCGTTTTTGTTTTGCTGTTTTATTCTTCGCCGGGGCGGTCATCCGGGGTGTTGTAAACTTCCAGATAGACCTGCTTGCGGGTCTCCGTCAGGGTATCCGCAAGGCTGCGGCAGAATTCCGGGTCATCAAAGAGCTCCACCACATAGGGGGCGTAGCGGGTGCCCTTTTCCCGGCGGAATTCTTCCACCAGCACCTCCACCGGCTTTGCGGCGTTGTAGCAGCGGCCCACGTTGTCGGTGGCTGCATCCAGCGAATCGGTGACGTTCAGCACATCCAGAATGGCTTTCATCTCCGGGCGGCAGCTACCATGCCCTTCCGGATAGCCGCCCTTTCCATTATAGAACCGGTGGTGATACAACGCCGCCTGTGCCAGATCTTCCCGCCCGCTCTGCTGTAACAGGCCATAGCCGAACTCCGGATGGAGCCGGATGCAGGCAAACTCCTCATCCAGCAGGCGGCGGGCGTTGTTGCTGATGTACATGGTGATGGAGTTCTTGCCCACATCGTGGTACAGGCCACATTCATAGGCCAGCTCACAGAGGTCCACAGCGTGCCGCTTCAGTTCCTCCGTCGTGTGATAACCCCTCAGACCGATGAGCTGCTCCGGACACTTTTCCAGCAGGCGGGAGATCAGATGCCGGGTGAGCCGGGCTACCATCAGGGAATGGACATAGGTGGGCTTATGGGCCGCCAGCAGATATTGGATCGTCCCGCCATGGGAGCGGTCTTTCAGATAGGCCTGCGCCTCGGCAAGGTCCCAGATGGCTATGTTGGACAACCGTGGATACCGGTTCACCGGCATCCGGGCCACATATTCCATGCACCGCTCCTGCGTGCGTTCCAGCCGGTCATGCAGGGCCTTTTCATCCTCCGGCCGGAGAAGGGCCACATAGGGATACATATGGCTGGTAAGGCCCAGATTGTTGTTGATGCCGCTGGCAGAGAAATCGTTGGGGTCTACCTGCTCCACGCTTTCCAGCATTTTTTCTACCGCCTGCCGGATGGTGCAGAGCCCTGCATGATAGCGTGCACCCCAGTAAAAATAGTTCACACGCCAGTTCTGCAGCCGCTCTTCCTCTCCCTGATTTTCCTTGACCCACTGATCCACATATTCCGCCGATTCATACACTTTCCGGGCGATCTCCAGGTCGTTTGTGTCCCGCAGATGGGGCAGCATACTGAGCTGATCGATCTGCATGGTGTAGATGAAGCTTTTCCATGGAATCTCGGGGTTCAGCTGCTGATAATAGGGGTCGGTCATAATGGCCATGGCCCGGTCAAAGACGTTCATGTAGATGCGGCTGTTCTCCTTGCTGCGGCGGTTCAGGGCCATCTTGCTGTTGCCCAGACACCGGATGATGAACCCCCGGGTCTTGCTGTCGTAGCTCTCATACCGGTTCAGGTAAGAGGCCCCCTCTTCAAAATAGGCCCGCACCCGGTTTCCAAAGGCGTTGATATCATATTCTTCGTCCCGGATGTTCAGATAATGCAGTGTCACGCCGCAGTAGTAGAGTTCCCGGATGAGGAAGGGTTCGTCTTTGCGCAGGCGGGCCGCTTCCAGCAGCAGGCAGTGGATCTTGTAGGCCACGCCGTCGTCCTCGCTGTTGGCATAGGCAAAGAGCCGGTCGGCAAAGCGGAGCAGCTGCGCTATGTCCTCGTCGGTCAGCTCCTCTGCCTTGCGGGTGTAGACCAGCTCATCCAGCAATGCATTGTTTTCCTTCATGATGGCAAAGGATTCCGCAGCATTTTTCTGGATCAGATCCAGCAATTCCTGCGCTCCCATGCCCGGACGAACCTCCGGCTTTGCGAAGGCACGGACTTTGCGCAGATTTTCGATATAACGATCACACTTTGCGTCGTTCATGTCCAGCCTCCTCTCAAATGTACGGAACTTTTCATTTTTTATCTAAAACGCACAAATATAATCCAGTTTAATTATATCGCTTTGTGCCTTGCTGTCAACCGCCGGGAGAAATTCTCCTGCAAAAAGAGACCGGAGAAGCATCCTGGCTCCTCCGGCCTCACTGGGTCAGAATGTTATTTCAGGCCGAACTCTCACTTCACAATGATGCTCTTGCCGGTCATCTCTGCCGGGACAGGCAGGCCGATATAGGGCAGCATGGTGGGAGCGATATCCGCCAGACAGCCGCCCTCCCGCAGCTTCACATCGCCGCAGCCGATGGCCACAAAGGGCACGACGTTGGTGGTGTGAGCGGTGAAGGGGGTGCCGTCCGGGTTCTTCATCTTCTCGGCGTTGCCGTGGTCCGCAGTCAGGAAAGCGCAGCCGCCTGCGTTCAGCACAGCGGTGACCACTTCTTCCACAGCAGCATCCACAGCTTCCACAGCCTTGACTGCGGCCTCGAACACGCCAGTGTGACCCACCATATCGCAGTTTGCGAAGTTGAGGATGATCACATCGTACTTGCCGCTTTCAATGCGGGCCTTGCACTCAGCAGCCACCTCGGGTGCGCTCATCTCGGGCTTGAGGTCGTAAGTTGCCACCTTGGGGCTGGGGATGACGCAGCGGTCCTCACCGGCATAGGGTGCCTCAACGCCGCCGTTGAAGAAGAAGGTGACGTGGGCATACTTCTCGGTCTCGGCAATGCGCAGCTGAGTCTTGCCATTCTCGGACAGGTACTGGCCCAGAACGTTCTTGAGCTCCACCGGGGGATAAGCCACTTCGCAGTTAGGCATGGTGGCATCGTACTCGGCCATGCAGACGTAGTGGACCTGCTTGCGGCCGCCCCGACGCTCAAAGCCGGTAAAGGCATCGTCGCAGAAGATGCGGGTCATCTGACGGGCACGGTCCGGGCGGAAATTCATGAAGATAACGGTATCGCCGTCCTGCACACGGCCGCCCTCGCAGGTGACGCAGGGCAAAACGAACTCGTCGGTCTTGTCGGCAGCATAGGAAGCCTCAATGGCCTCCTGTGCATTGGCGGCGTGGTTGCCCTCGCCGTAGACGAAAGCAGCGTAGGCCTTCTCTTCACGGTCCCAGTTGTTGTCACGGTCCATGGCATAGTAACGGCCGGAAACGCTGGCGATCTTGCCCACACCCAGCTCGTCCAGCTTGGCCTGCAGGTCTGCCAGGAAGCCCTTGCCGGAATGGGGGTCGGTATCACGGCCATCGGTGATGCAGTGGAGGTAGACCTCTTTTGCACCCATCTGCTTGGCCATTTCCAGCACGCCGAACCAGTGGTCTGCGTGGCTGTGAACGCCGCCGGTGCCCACAAGGCCCATCAGATGGATGGCCTTACCGGCGTCAATAGCAGCTTTCATATTCTTGACCAGCACCGGGTTCTTGAGCATTTCGCCGTCCCGAATGGACTTGGTAATAAGGGTGAGCTGCTGATACACGATGCGGCCTGCGCCCATGTTGGTGTGGCCCACCTCAGAGTTGCCCATCTGGCCATCGGGCAGGCCCACAGCCATGCCGGAGGCTTCGATGGTAGTCATGGGGTACTTTGCCATCAGCGAATCAATAAAGGGCTTCTTGGCAGCAGCCACAGCGTTGCCGTAGGTCTCGTTGGGGGTCCAGCCGAAGCCGTCCATGATGCACAGAAGAACAGGTTTTTTGGACATTGGTAGTTACTCCTTAAAATTCAGATGGGGCGCACAGCCCCGGGGTACAGGCGTTTCTCAGCCCTTGGTTGCAGCGTTGACGATGACTGCGAAATCGGGAGCCTTGAGGGATGCCCCGCCGATCAGGCCGCCGTCCACGTCCTTCTTGCTCAGCAGC
>CALDNF010000097.1 GCA_937917475.1 uncultured Faecalibacterium sp. | reverse complement strand
GGGCGCAGACTGCGACCTCTTTCTTTCGGCCGGTCAGAAGCAGATGAATCAGCTGGATTGCACTGCTTCCGCCGAGGTCAACACCGAAGGGCTGGATTTTGTGGACTCCGATACCCGGGTGGACCTGCTGGAAAACAAGGTCGTCCTCTGCGTGCCGGAGGGCAACGAAAAGGGCATTGACAGTTTTGATGTGCTGGCCGAGCATCTGAGAGCCGGGGATATCCTCTTCTGCATGGGCAACAGTGACGTTCCGGTGGGACAGTACACGCAAAAAATTCTGGCATATTATGATCTGGATGAGGCTGCTCTGGCCGCTGCGGGTGTCATCACCTATGGTTCCAATGTCAAGGAAGTTACTACGCAGGTCAGCGAGGCCAGCGTGGACGCAGGGGTGGTCTATTGTACCGATGCCTTCAGCGCCGGGCTCACCGTGGTGGATGAGGCGATAACCGAAATGTGTGGCCGGGTGGTCTATCCTGCTGCCGTCCTCAAGAACGCTCTCCATGCCGAGGCAGCAAAGGAATTTCTGGATTACCTGAAAACTTCTGCGGCCGGTGAGGTGTTCGCCAGCGTGGGGTTTACCGCCTTATGATGGACTGGTATCCGCTCTGGAACAGCCTGCGTATTGCCCTCATCAGCTGCACGGCGGTGTTTTTCCTTGGAATCTTTGCGGCCTACTACATTGCAAAACTGCCCCCCGTTCTGAAGGGCGTGCTGGACGTGGTGCTCACTCTGCCCGTGGTCCTGCCCCCCACGGTGGTGGGCTATTTCCTCTTGCTTCTGATGGGAGCAAAACGTCCGCTGGGCCTGTTTTTTATGGAGCATTTCGGGGTAAAGCTGGTCATGAACTGGTACAGTGCCGTCTTTGCTTCGATTCTGGTGGCATTTCCACTGATGTACCGCACCGCCCGGGGAGCCTTTGAAAGCTTTGATGAGACGCTGGCCTGGTCGGCTCAGACGCTGGGCCAGTCCAACACATGGATCTTCTGGCGGGTCCGGATGCCATATTGCCGGCAGGGTATTTTGGCCGGTGCGGTGCTGGCCTTTGCCCGGGCTCTGGGCGAGTACGGTGCAACCAGCATGGTGGCGGGCTACACTCCGGGCAAAACGGCTACCATCGCAACTACGGTTTACCAGCTTTGGCGCACCAACGACGAAGTCGGGGCAATGCGCTGGGTGCTGGTGGACATTGTCATTTCCATGGTGGTGCTGTTAACGGTCAATTTGCTGGAACGCCGGCAGAAAGAGGGGAGGGGCCGGAAATGAGTCTGGAAGTATCCATTGAAAAGAAAGTTTCCGGCTTTACCCTCCGTTCGGAATTTGCGGTGGGCAATACGTCTGCCGCCATTCTTGGGGCATCGGGCTGCGGCAAAAGCATGACGCTACGCTGCATTGCGGGCATCGTCCGGCCAGACAGGGGTCGTATTGTTCTGGATGGTCGCACCCTGTTTGACAGCGAGAAAAAGATCGACCTGCCGCCCCAGCAACGGGGTGTGGGACTACTGTTCCAGAACTACGCTCTTTTCCCTAACATGACGGTGGAGCAGAATGTGCTCTGCGGCCTGAAACAGGAAAAAAACGCAGCAGTACGCAAGGAAAAATGTGCCGAAATGCTCCGTGCCATGCGGCTGGAACATCTGGCAAAACGTCTGCCCGGGGAGCTCTCGGGCGGGCAGCAGCAGCGTACGGCTCTGGCCCGTATCCTTGTGGGCAAGCCCGGCATCCTGATGCTGGACGAACCCTTCAGTGCGCTGGACAGCTATCTCCGGGAGGAGGTGGAGGGAGAAGTGGGCAGTTTGCTGGCCTCTTTCGGGGGTACGGCTTTGCTGGTGACCCATAACCGGGACGAGGCCTATCGTCTCTGCCCGGAAATGATCGTTATGAACGACGGACGGGTGCTCCGGGCCGGTTCCACCAAGGAGGTCTTTGCCGACCCTCGCAGCCGCACGGCAGCACAGCTGACCGGTTGCAAGAATATCCTGCCCTGTACAAGGGCAGATGAGCACACCGTCCGGCTTTTTGGCTGGAATGTGACGCTCCATCTGGCTCTGTCGGTGCCGGAGGATTGCTGTGCGGTGGGCATCCGGGCCCATGATTTTTCCCCCTGCGGTCCGGATACGGAAAATGCCCTGCCGGTGCGAGTGCTTTCTCTGGCAGAAAATCCCTTTGACTGGAACATGATCTGCGCCGCCCCGGCCGGGGATGCAAGGCTCTGGTGGAAGGTCTCCAAAGCGACCCTGACCGCTCCGCCCCCCGCAGCTGCGGCATTTCTCGCAGCTGCGCCGGAAAATATCATGCCTCTGCGGTAAAATCAAATAAATTTGTTTGATGCTTGCAAAACTATCCGGCAAAAAGGATTTTACAAACCTGCGGCGGTATAGTATAATAAAAAAACTGTGAATCGATATCGGCCGGGAGGAACTGCTGTGCTGGCGAATCTGATCGAGAAAATTTATCGGCTTCTGTGGGGCGACCTGCTGGTTCTGCCCATCGGCGGGGGACTGAGGCTGTCACTTATGGTGATTCTGCTGCTGACGGCGGGGGTATATTTTACCTGCCGGACCCGGCTTTTGCCGGTGCGGCTGTTCCGGGACATGCTGGCGGCGGTCTGTGAAAAGAACCAGAACGAGAAAAGTCTGTCTTCCTTCCAGACCCTTGTCATCTCCACGGCTACCCGGGTGGGCATGGGCAATCTGGTGGGCGTTGTTGCGGCGGTATCGCTGGGCGGCGCAGGTGCGGTGTTCTGGATGTGGGTCACAGCCATTATGGGTGCATCCACTTCCTTTATCGAATCCACACTGGCCCAGAAGTACAAGCAGCCGGATCCGCTTTACGGCGGCTGGCGGGGCGGCCCGGCCTACTACCTGCATGAACTGGCCCAGCGCAGACGGGGCAAAAAGCTGAAACGCTCCGTTACAGCTTCACTGTTTGCGGTTTCTGGCCTGATCTGCTGGTGCGGCATCAGTCAGGTGGTCAGCAACTCCGTCAGCGAGGCCTTTGAAAATGCCTTTGCCATCCCACCCATTGTTACCACCGTAGTGCTGGTGGCCCTGTCAGCGATGATCGTCCTGCGGAAAAACGCCACGGTCAAAAGCCTGGACGTTATCGTTCCGGTCATGGCGGTCTGCTATTTTGTGACCACCCTTTTTATTATCCTGACCAATCTGCCTCTCTTGCCCGGGGTCTTCCGGCGGATCTTTACCGAGGCCTTCGGTCTGCGGCAGGCAGTGGCAGGCGGCTTTGGTGCCGTGATGATGAACGGCATCAAGCGGGGCCTTTTTTCCAATGAGGCCGGCTCCGGTTCGGCCCCCTGTGCCGCTGCGGCAGCGGAGTGCGATAACCCGGTCAAGATGGGGCTGGTACAGGCCTTGGGTGTCCTCATTGACACCATCATCATTTGCAGCTGCACGGCCTTTGTGATGCTGCTGGCTCCGCAAAGCGTCACCGCAGGCCGGCAGGGCATGGACCTGTTGCAAGCGGCAATGGAATACCATCTGGGCGGTTTTGGACAGATATTCATTGCGGTCACACTGGCGTTATTCAGTTTTTCCACCTTTTTGGGCGTGTTGTTTTATGCACGTTCCAACGTGGCTTATCTCTTTGGAGATCACTGGCGGTGGCAGACGGTCTACAAGCTGCTGGCTTTGGTAATGCTGCTGGTGGGCGGCCTGGAAACTTATACCGTCGTGTGGGATCTGGGCGATGTGGGCATCGGCCTGATGACCATTTTCAACCTTCTGGCCCTGTACCCTATGGCCAATGAGGCTTTGGATGCATTGCGGGCATACGAGCAGAGTCGGAAAAAAGAGTGACTCTTGTGCGGAGTGCACCTGTTTTATGCTTTTCGGTTGCAAAAAATGTAGTAATGTGATATATTTTAAAGGCAAATGCCGCCTTGCGGAAAATGCGGCGATCGGATGAGGAGAACAAAAGAGTTTATGGCAACAAGACGTGAGAAATTACAATATATCTATGTCTTCTTTGTGGACCTGCTTTCTCTTGTGCTGAGCGCAGGGATCAGCTGGGTGGTGATCGACAGCCTGATGGGCAAGGTCGGCGCATACCGCTTTGAAGATCTGGCTCTGGCAGTCTGCGTGCTGCTGCTGGCCTATCTTGTCACTTTTTTCTCGTTTGACCAGAGCGAGAACATCATCCTGCGCACCCCCAAGCAGGAGCTGAAGCGTTCCATCAAGTTCAACCTGATGCTTCTTGCCATCAATGCGGCAGGCTTGGCTTTGACCAAGGCGGTGCTGCTGACTTCCCGGTATTTTCTGGTGCTGGTGCCCATCCTGAATATTCTGATGATGACGCTGGGCCACAAGCTGCTCAAGGAATATCTGGCCCGGGGCCATCATATGGGCAAGTTTGAGAGCCTGATCGGCATCGTCACCACCCGAGACCATGCCCGGGCCATGGTGGAAGAACTGAGCAGGGACTGGTCTAACCGGATCACCGGCGTGGCTCTGCTGGAGATCGCCTCCGGCGATGTCAATGGCAAGGTGGAGGGCGTAGACCTGAAAGCCAACTACAACAACTTCATGGACTGGATCCGTCAGGCGGCTCTGGATGAAGTGTACATTGATATCCCCATGGACAGCGGCGATTCCTTCCTGCCCTATCTGGAAGAGATGGAGAGCATGGGCCTGACGGTGCATTTCCGTCTGCCGCTGCTGGACCGGATCGAGGATCTTTGCTGTGATGAGACCAGTGCAGCCCGACTCAGCCGCAGCCTGACCCGCTGTGCAGGGGGCAATGTAGTCACGATCGGCACAGTGGAGCTCAAGATGCGGGATCAGGTGCTGAAACGGATCTTGGACATTGCGGGCAGTCTGGTAGGCTGTATCATCAGCATCCCCATCATTGCTATTGTTGCGATCCCCCTCAAGTTGGAAAGCCCCGGCCCGCTGGTGTTCAAGCAGCGGCGTGTGGGCCGGAATGGCCGTGTGTTCTACATCCATAAACTCCGCAGTATGTACATTGACGCTGAGGAGCGGAAAAAGGAACTGATGGCGAAAAACGAGATGAATGGCCTGATGTTCAAAATGCAGGATGATCCCCGCATTACCAAGGTGGGTAAATTCATCCGGAAAACCAGCATCGACGAGCTGCCGCAGTTTTTTGACGTTCTGCGGGGCGATATGAGTCTGGTGGGCACCCGGCCCCCTACGCTGGACGAGTACAAGCAGTATGAAAGCCACCACAAACGCCGCTTGTCCATGAAGCCCGGCATCACCGGCCTATGGCAGGTAAGTGGCCGCAGCAACATTGAGGACTTTGAAGATGTGGTCAAGCTGGATGTTCAGTACATCGACAACTGGACCATCTGGCAGGATATCCGCATCCTGCTCAAGACCGTCTGGGTGGTCATTGCCGGCCGGGGCGCAAAGTAAAATGCAGAACAAAAAGAGCTCGCTTCCGTTTGCGAGGTGTTCGTAAAACAGTTTTCGAGAAACGACACGGCAACTGCCTGTCAGAATTAGTTACGGGTACCCGGCTAGGCCGAGGAAGCATCAAGTCCCATGTCCACACCGCAAAGGTGTTGGCATGGGGCTTTTTGCGTATCAAGGATAGAGTGTGTTTCAGACAAATCAATCGTCTTGATTTTCTTTACAGATGCACTTTGCTCGAAAATATATGGTACAATAAGACTGCTCAAGCAAACGAACA
>CALDNF010000096.1 GCA_937917475.1 uncultured Faecalibacterium sp. | reverse complement strand
AGGACCGTCCGGTCTACTGCTCTGACTGCTTCGCTCGTATGAAGCAGAACTAAGCTCTGACAAAAAAGAGAAGTTCAAAGCCCTTCCAGCCTTCCGGCCGGAAGGGCTTTTTTGGCTTTGCCCCTTGCAAACCAACAGACATTTAGGGTATATTATAGACGAGCAGCCTTTTGTGGGCTGCAATTTCCCGACAGAAAGGAATTTACGATTATGTTTGATATTTTTAATATGCTCAAGAAGGACGAAGAGAAGAAGCCTGTCCAGCAGGTGACCCGAGAGACCATCATTGGCGACATTCTGGATATGGACCAGACCACCGCTCCCTATTTTATGGAGATCGGGATGCACTGTCTGGGCTGCCCCGCCTCCCGTGGTGAGAGCATCGAGGAAGCCTGCGAGGTGCACGGTGTGGACTGCGACGAGTTGATCGAGCAGCTGAACGCACATCTGGCCGCAAAGAAGGCATAAGTGCTGCCCACATTGGATGAACGTCTGACCGCTGCCGCTCAGCTGGTGCGGCCCGGGTCTGCCGTGGCGGACATCGGCTGTGACCATGGAAAACTGACGGCGGTGCTGGCGGCTTCGGGAAAGTTCCCCAAGGTCATTGGGGCTGACCTGCGCCCCGGCCCGCTGGAAAAGGCGGCACAGACGCTGGAACATTCGGGATGCAAAGACTGCGCTGAGCTCCGGCTTGGCGACGGTCTTTCTGTCCTGTCTCCGGGCGAAGTGGGCACCATTGTGCTGGCGGGTGTCTCGGCCCAGACCACATGGGAGATCCTGGAAAAAGCCCCATGGGTCTTTGCCAAGGATGGCCCCCGGCTGGTGATGGTGCCGGCCACCCGTCACAGCGACCTGCGCCGCTGGCTCTGGCAGCATGGCTTTGCCCTTGTGGCAGACCGCCCGGTACAGGCGGCGGGCCGCTGGTATGCCGTGATGGCGGCGGAGTACACCGGCGAGACCTATGAGCCGACTTTTACGGAATGTCTGTTCGGAAAGACCGGCGAATGGCCGGAGGGGGAGGGCTATGCCGCATGGCAGAAGGCCAAGCTTCCCCGATTCCGTCTCGGTGTGCCCGATGGCACCCCATTGGCGGAGGAAATTGATGGGTTACTGAAATAGCCCTCTCAGACTTCGCTGCCGCTTGTCAGCTCTCCCAAAGGGAGAGCCCTTGGCAAAGAGGTCACGGTTTCGATAAAATTGATTTGAGTTTGCTGGAAAACGGAACCACTGACGATGAGGAAAAACCATGGCGATTGAGCTGGACAAAATCTATAACGAAATGACCCGCATTGCACCGCCGGAGCTGGCGGAATCGTGGGATAACGTGGGCCTGCTGGTCCGCTGCGGCGAGACGGTGGAGCGGGTGCTGGTGACGCTGGACATTACCCCGGAAGTGGTAGAGGAAGCGGCGGCAAAGGGCTGCTCCCTGATCGTCTCCCACCATCCGGTGATCTTTGCGCCCCTCAAGCGGCTGTCCGGGAAGGATGTGCCGTTTCTGCTGGTGCAGAAGAACATCTCCGCCATCTGTATGCACACCAATCTGGATGCGGCAGAGGGCGGCGTGAACGAAGTGCTGGCAGGCATCTTTGGGATGCGGGAGCCGGAAGTATTTGCCGAGGGCTGCGGCCGGGTGGGAGAAATCGACCCCATTTCCGTGCCGGAACTGGCAAAGAAAGCACAGACCGAGCTGGCAAAACGCTGCAACCCGCCGCTGGACGGCAGTGCGCCGGTGCAGGTGAAGTTTGCCGATGCCGGGAAACCGGTGCGGCGGCTGGCGGTCATCAGCGGCGCAGGGGGCAGTATGTTTGAAGATGCCCTTGCGCAGGGTGCAGACTGCCTGCTGACCGGCGAGGCCAATCATCACCATGCCTGCGATGCCAAACGGCTGGGGCTGTCGCTGATCGCTGCGGGACATTATGCCACTGAATTCCCGGTGACGGCAGCGGTGGCAGAGCGGCTGCGGACGGCGTTCCCGGAGCTGGATGTCTTGGTGAGCACCGAAAACCGGGACCCTTATACTTATATATAATAGTATTTCTCATTGCTTTGCAGATGCTGGGGTGTCTGCAAAGCAATTTCTATCATCGAACATCAAAAACGAGGTGAAACGATATGGCATTGGATGCGGCGACGCTGGCGTTGACGGCGGGCGAACTTAAAAATGCCCTGACCGATGCAAAGATCGCAAAAATATTTGAACCCACCCGGGATGAGCTGGTCATCACCCTGCGGACCCGGACGGATACTTACAGCCTGCTGCTGTCAGCCCGCAGCGGTTCGGCCCGGGTCTGCCTGACGGAAGAGACCTTTGAAAACCCTGAGACCCCGCCTTCTTTCTGTATGCTGATGCGGAAGCACCTGACCGGCGGACGGCTCATCGATGTGCGGATGGAACCGGCAGACCGGATCGTTTATTTTGAATTTCTCTGCACCAATGAGATGGGTGATCTGGTCCACAACATCCTTTGCGCAGAGCTGATGGGGCGATACTCCAATCTGGTGCTGGTCCAGAGCGGAAAGATCATCGACGCCCTGAAGCGGGTGGATTTTGAGGACAGCGATGTCCGGCAGCTGCTGCCCGGTCTGCCCTACACCACACCCCCCAAACCCTCCCGGCCGGATTTTCTGGCGGTGAGCTCCGCTTCCATCGTGGCAGCGGCCTGTGAGCGGGACCTGCCCGCCGCCGATGCCCTGAACAAGACAGTGGCGGGAAGCCGCATGGCGGGCCTTCAATGGAGAACACCTGATCGCCAACGAACTGACCGAGGAGCAGAAGCGGAAGCTGATGGAAGCCATCGACGAGCTCAAGGAGATTCACGACGAGGGCGGCTGCCCCTGCAGCGTGACGGCTCCGGATGGCAAGCCGGTGGAGTACACCTTCTTCCGGCCCCAGCAGTACGGCGACAAGTATGAGGTGAAGCAGTGGCCCTCCTTTAATGCCATGCTGGAAGGCTACTACGCCGAAAAGGATCGGGCAGAGCGTCTGCGCACCAAGAGCAAGGAACTGCACAAGGCGGTCCACAATATGTATGAGCGTGCTGTCCGCAAGCAGGCAGCCCGGCAGGAAGAGCTGGCCGCCAGCGGCAAGAGCGAAAAGCTCCGCCTGTACGGCGAGCTGCTGTCCGCTAACCTCTATCTGGCCCAGAAGGGCATGAAGAGCATCACGGTGCCCAACTGGTACGACGAGGGCAAAGAGGTGACCATTCCGCTGGACCTGCGCTTCACACCCAGCCAGAACGCCCAGAACTTCTTCAAGAATTACAAGAAAAAGCAGACGGCAGCCCGGATGCTGGTGGACCTGCTGGCCGAGGGCGAAAAAGAGATTGCCTATCTGGAAACGGTGCTCTACGAGGTAGAGACGGCGTCTGGTGAGGCGGCGCTGAATGAGATTCGGGCAGAGCTGAAGAGCCAGGGCTACCTGAAATACTACAAGCAGCGCGACAAACGCCAGAAACCGGCGGACTTCCTCCGGTTTACGTCCAGCGACGGGTTTGAGATCCTGGTGGGCCGCAACAACGCCCAGAACGACAAGCTCACCCTGCACACGGCCCGCGGCAAAGACCTGTGGTTCCATGTGCAGAAAGCGCCCGGCAGCCATGTGGTGGTCATGAGCCGTGGCGAAGATATCCCGGACAGCACAAAGCAGGAAGCCGCAGAGCTGGCGGTCATTTATTCCAGCACCTACAAGGCGGGCACCGGCGCGAAGGTCGCGGTGGACACCACCGAGGTGAAAAATATCTGGAAGGCCAACGGCGCAAAGCCCGGCATGGTGCTGTATGAGGTGTATACCACCGTGTACGTCACACCCCGGGATGGCTTGGCGGAACAGCTGAAAAAGAAGGAACGGTGACGATTTCAAATTGTCGCCGCTTCGCTCTGACAATAGCAGAGGAAAATTATTTTAGAATCTGTTTTCATAAGCGATGAAGCAGCACAGCAAGACATGAAAGAATA
>CALDNF010000095.1 GCA_937917475.1 uncultured Faecalibacterium sp. | reverse complement strand
ACTCGATTCTACACCTTTTGTCAAGTTGTTGCTCTATTTCTATGGATTGCTATAGAATAATCGCCGGAATCATAATCGATAAAAAGACTGCCGCACGGTTTGTATTCCCCTGAATCGGGATACCGTTCCGTGCGGCAGCCTTTTCTTTTTGCTGGTTCTTAAACTTTCCGACGGAGCAGGCTCATAGGCGGCAGCTCCGGTGTGGGAATGGTGTACTTTTCCATGGCATGGGGCGTGGATTCCACCCGCTCCCCTGCCTCATTCTCGATCCATTCCGGGTTCAGCGGGATGCTGCGGCCATCCGGGCAGAGAGCTTCCAGCGTATCGCCCAAGCTCCACTTGCCCCGCTGCTGACAGCTGGCAACGCCATTATCCCAACCGTCCACCGTGCCCACGAACTCCCATTCCCGGATGTAGGTAGCACTGTCAGTGGCCTGTTTTGCCTGCTCCCGGCCAAAGTAGAAGCCCGGCGAATAATGCCGGTGGCTGGTACGGGTCAGCTCGGCAAGTACTTCGTCCGGCAGCTCGAAGTTGTCATTGAAGGGGTCTGACAGATACTGGTCCAGTGCCTTGCGGTAGGCCGCCGTAACACTGGCAACATAATAGAAGGTCTTGGCCCGGCCTTCGATTTTCAGGCTGTCCACACCCGCTTTGCAGATCAGATCCAGAAAAGGAGCCGTGCAGAGGTCATTGGCGTTGAGGATGTAGCTGCCATTCTCATTTTCGCCGATCTCATACAGCTGACCGGGGCGGGTCTCCTCACTGAGATAATACTTCCAGCGGCAGGGCTGGGCGCACTGTCCCCGGTTGGAATCCCGGCCGGTCATATAGTTGGACAGCAGGCATCGGCCCGACACACTCATACACATGGCACCGTGGACAAAAGCTTCGATCTCCAATTCCGGCGGGGTCTTATCCCGGATGGTGGCAATATCCTGCAACGTCATCTCACGGGCCAACACCACCCGCTTTGCACCCATCTTGTAGGCTGCCGTAGCCGACGCCCAATTGGTAATGCCAGTCTGAGTGGACATATGCACCTCGATCTCCGGTGCAAAGGTCTTGCAGGCATCCAACACGCCCAAGTCCGCTACAATAAAGGCATCCACGCCCGCAGCGGCTGCATCCTTGATGGCCTGAGGCAGGCGGTCTGCCTCCTCATTGGTGGGCAGGGTGTTCATGGTCAGGTAGACTTTGCGGCCCCGGGCATGGGCATAAATAACACCCTCTGCCAGCTGCTCCGGCGTAAAGTTAGCCGGGGCAGACCGCATACCGAATTCCGGCAGGCTGCAATAAACAGCATCTGCACCATAGTTGATGGCATAGCGCAGGCGTTCCAAATCGCCTGCGGGGGCCAGAAGTTCCGGGATCTGAAGCATGGTATTCACATTCCTTCTCGTTTTGATTTAAGAGTTTGAAGCCGCAGAGGAGCCTGCAAGGCTCCGGTTGACCGCTGCGGCCTTTTCGCAGTTGGCGGTGTGCTGAGCATAGGTCTCAGCATAATAATAGTGTCCCGACAGGTCAGTGACAAAGAAATAGCAGTTTTCCACTTCCGGGTCATACTGAGGGTCCAACGCTGCCTGAATGGCTGCGATCCCCGGGTTGGAGATAGGCCCGGCTGGCAGGCCGGTGCAGGTATAGGTATCATACGCTTTGACGATATTTTCCGGAATCTTCTCCCATCCGCCGTAATAGGGGGCCACCCAGTTCCAGAGGTAGTTGTTGTCGCTGTCGCTCTGAACATAGCTGGACGTGTTGCTCTGGAGCTTGGGGTAGGGCGAGCCCTCGGCCAGACGGTTCCGGAACACCTGTGCCACATTGCCGTCCTGATCGTTGCCTGCTTCTTCCTGCACAAAAGATGCCAGTGTGATGAGCTGGGGCAGGGTCATTTCCTGCTCCTTCATCTTCTGGTACATCTCGTCGGTGATCTGCTTATCGAAGTGCGAATAGAACGTTGCAACGTAGTTGTGGACCGTATCTTCCTTGAGGAACTCATAGGTATCCGGGAAGAGATAGCCCTCACATTTCATAAACCGGTCGGGGGCATCCTCGTCGTTGGGGACGTACTGCCAGAACTTGTACTCGCTGAAGTCTCCCTCGTTGGCTTCTTTCAGGAACTCTTCGGCGGTGCAGAGTCCGGATTCTTCCATTTTCTGCGCCATGACAAGGGCCGTGGTGCCCTCGGGAAAGGTCAGCCGGACTGTTTCAGCTTTGGCATATTCCGACAGCGTCTTTATGATTTCCGCATAGCCTTCCCCCGCAGTCAGTTCAAACTCGCCATACTGAAGTTTTGCTGCTGCGCCCTGCTGTTTTACATACCAGCGGAACAAGTAGGACGAGCGGATGACTCCTGCATTTTTCAGCCGCTGGGCAATGGAAGCCACTCCGCTGCCCTGAGGGATGGTCACCGTGACCTCTGCACCGGGTTTGCTGTTGCCTTGAATTTCCCGATGGGCCAGCAGCACCCCGCCGCCAGCCAGAAGCACCAGCAGCAAAAGGATCACAAGGAGGATCTTCCATGCACCGCTTTTTTTGCGGGGGCGGCCGTGAGTTGAACGTTGTGCCATACGCACCTTCCTTTTTTAAACCATGAAGCTTTAGTCCAGCATCAGACGCAGATAGCTTTCTGATACATCAAAAGGCTCACCCTCAAAGCGGATCATTCCGTAGTCCTGCCGGGTGCCCTCGCCCAGAAAGAGATTTTGGGCTGCGCCCACCGTGATGACGGCCTTCTCGACGATGACTTCCTTCTCCCGGGCTGCTTCCATCAGCTTTTCGGCAGAACGGTCATCATCGGCCATCAGTTCCACAAAGTAAAGGGTATCCTCCCGGCGGAAGTACACACCATAGCCCTTTTCACTGGACACGATGGTTGCACCCCGGGAATACAGGTCTCCCAGCACCACAGCCATCCGTTCCGGAGTCAGCTGAACAGTATTGGGCCAGAAGCGTTCCCGCAGCTCGCAGAGCTTTTTTGCGGTGACAGAATCAAACTCGGCCTGACTCCACAGATTCCGCTCCACTTCCCGGGGCAGACAGCGGAGCGCAAATGCCTGCTGAAACCCCTTATCGGTCAGCAAGTCTGCCTGTCCGCTTCCGTTGGGGATCGCCACCGTAAAGCCTGCACCCCGGAGCCGCTGCTGTGCACAGAGGTAGTCCACCAGACCGGCCAGCAGCAGTTCATCCTGCCCGCAGAGCCCAAACAGATAATTGCCCGGACGTCCCTGCAATGTGACCGGCACAGCCATAGCCGCTGCACGGATTCGTTCATTTTCCTCTGCTACATAGACATTCTGCACCCCGGCAAAACGATACAGCAGGGTCTCGGCGAATTCTTCGGAGTCTCCCCGCTCCCGCTGCCATAAAGCGAGCACTGCCGCCCGATCGGACGGCTGCATCAGACGATACATCGATCGAATACCTCCTTTAAAGAGCGGAGAGCGCAAGCCGCTTTACCTCCGCCTGAATATCTTCAATGGTCCGCATGGTGTCCCCTGCAGTGCAGCAGACTGTTTTCCACCCCAGATGGGCGGCACAGAATTCTGCTGCTTTCCGGCTCCGGGCAAGATATTCCACATCCTTTTCATGGACATCCTTTTTGCTTTCATCACCGTGGTAACGGCCGGTCATCAGCTTCTGGCTCACAGCGGGGTCTACCTGTAAGTAGATGACCTCATCCGGCGCAGGCAGGCCCAACAGCCGGAACTCGTAATCAAAAAGCCAGTTCAGAAAACTCTCCCACTGTTCCGGCGGAAGTTTGGAGCACTGGTGCACCGCATTGGAGGTGGTATAGCGGTCTGCGATGATCACGCCGCCCTCCTCATAGAACCGGCCCCAGTTTGTTTTGTAGCTGGCGTAGCGGTCCACTGCATAAAAGCTGGATGCTGCATAGGCGTTCACATCATCGGGCTTATCGCCGAACTGTCCGGCCAGATACATCTTAACCAGTGCACTGGAATCGCTGGCATAGTCCGGGAAGGTGATCTTCATCACCTTTCTGCCCTCAGTCTCCAATGCAGCCGCCAGCCGCTTGGCCTGCGTGGCCTTTCCGCTGCCGTCCAGTCCTTCCAGAACGATGAGCCGCCCCTTTTTTTCACTGCTGCACACTGCTGGACTCTCCTTTCAGTGCTGCATATTTTGCACGGACTTCAGCCGCTTTTCCGCAGCACATCTTGCCTTCCGGGCAGGGACCGGACACGCAGGCCGGGCCCGCCTTGGCAAAGATATGCGGAGCTATCGGATAGACCAGCTCGAACATTTTTTCGGCCAGCTCCCGGATCTCCCACTGCGCCCGGCTGCAGCAGCGCAGCCGGAAGAAATTGTGCAGACTGCGGGCGTTCATGGTGACCACCATCTTGGTCTCGCAGGCATTGGGCAGAACAAAGCGTGCGTCTTCATTGGCCTGCTTGGACGCCTTGGCCCGGGCCTGCTTTTCAGGCAGACCTTCTGCCATCAATCGGGCTGTGTGACCATCTTCCAGCTTTTGGACAAGGTCCAGATACCGCCTTGCGTCCTCGTTCATACTCTCGAGAAAAGCTGCTTTTGCTTCGGGAATGGCCTCGATCTCAGGCGGGACCACATAGCGGAAATCATCCAACCGGACATACCGCTGACTCTGAACACTGAACGATGCGATCCGGTGCCGGGTGATCTGGGCCAGCAGAGTACGGCTGACCCCTTCAATGCCAAAGGTAAAACTGGCATGCTCAATGGGGCTGGCGTGTCCCAAGTCGCTGAGCATGGTCAGGAACCGGGCAGTCTTTTCCTCATCCAGACCATCCAGAAGGTCGGTGATATGGGCATCGGAATAGCAGAGTTTCGCCGCTGCTGCCACCACCTTTTCCGGTTCCGGGGTATGGGCGATCAATCGAACGGTCATCATTTTCTCATTCCTCCGATGTAATTTTGGTCAGGGGCGCAAAGTTTGCCATCGTCTTTTTCACGCCCACCTTTTCAAAGCTGATCTCTACGATCTGGTCTCCGGCCGCAGGTTTGACCCGGAGCACCTTGCCCCGGCCAAACACCTTGTGCTCAACGATATCCCCCGGTTCATAGTGCTTGGGCTGATTTGCCGCCGGCCTTGCAGCCGGTGTGCCGGTAAAGGTCACTGGCTTTGCTGCGGGGCGGCTGTAGCCGCCGCCAAAACCAGTGCTGCCGGAATTGGAGGAGCTGCCCTCACTGCCATATCCGGAACTGCCGCCCCGGCCTGCATAGCTGCTGCCAAAACCGCTCCGCTCCCCGGCGTTGTACTCCCGGTTCAAATAACCTCCCCGGCCCGAACCGGAGCTGTAGCTGGAACCGTAGCCTGCGCTGCGTCCCCAGCCCGATGCGCCCGAGTAACCGGATGCCCCGCCCGGGACGGTATCGCTGTAGCTGCTGCCCCAGCCGCCCATCCGGGAACGCTGCTCCAGCACAGGGCTGCGGGTCTCTTCCAGATATTCCGGCTCGATCTCCCTCAAAAAGCGGCTGGGCTCATTGCGCTGGGTGCGGCCGTAGAGCATCCGGGTCACACTGTTGGAGATGTAAAGTTCCTTCTTGGCCCGAGTAATGCCCACATAGGCCAAACGCCGTTCTTCTTCAATATCAGCCTCGGAATATTTGCTCATTTCGCTGGGGAAAACGCCCTCTTCCATGCCAATCAGGAATACATACGGAAATTCCAGACCTTTTGCCGAGTGGATGGTCATCAGCACCACCTGATCTGCGCTTTCGTTATAGCTGTCAATGTCGCTGATCAGGGCGATATCTTCCAGATAACCTTCCAGTGTAGCTTCCTCGCCGTGCTGGTCGCAGTAATTTTTGACGTTGTTGACCAGCTGACCCAGGTTCTGCAGCCGGTCAGCGGCATCCTCATGGCCCTTTGCCACTTCCTGCTCCAGCATGGCCTTATAGCCGGTCTTTTCGATCACATCCGATGCAAATTCATCGAGAGTGCGTGTTTCCAGTGACTCCTGCAAGCTCTGGTAGATCTGCCAGAACTTAAGCAGCGGCATGATGGAGCGAGACAGCCGGGCGTATTCATCCGCATGGCTGATGATCTCCAGCATCCCTACGCCCTCCTGCGCTGCAAGGTCGGCAATGACTTCGATCGTAGTTGCACCGATCTTCCGGGCCGGTTCATTGATGATCCGGCGCAGACGCACATCGTCCCGGGGATTGGCCACGATGGACATATACGAATGAATATCCTTGACCTCTTTGCGGTCATTGAACCGCTGTCCGCCCACGATCTTATGGGGGATGCCCGCCCGGGTAAAGTAGCTTTCAATGGGAGCCGACTGAGCGTTCATCCGGTAGAGAACAGCGTGGTCGGACAAATGCCCGCCTGCTTTCAGATGCTCACCGATGATGTCCGCAATATGCATTGCCTCATCCTGCTCATTCTCAGCCGTATATACCTGCACCTTATCGCCTTCGTCGTTCTTGGTCCAAAGGGTCTTGCCCTTCCGCTCGGTGTTGTGCTGGATAACACAGTTTGCCGCATTGAGGATGTTAGAGGTAGAGCGGTAGTTCTGCTCCAGACGGATGGTCTTGGTGCCGGGATAGATGCGCTCAAAATTCAGGATGTTTTCAATGGTCGCTCCCCGGAACCGGTAGATGCTCTGGTCATCGTCGCCCACCACGCAGATATTCTTCTCCGGGCCGGTCAGAAGGCTGACCAGACGGAACTGCGCCACACTGGTATCCTGATACTCATCCACCAGCAGATAGCGGTATTTGGTCTGATAGTAATCCCGGGCCTCCTGATTTCCGGCAAGGAGCTGGACGGTCTGATAGATCAGATCATCAAAGTCAAACGCTCCGGCCTCTTTCAGCTTCTTCTCGTATGCGGCATATGCCTTTGCAGCCAGCGTACCTTTTGTGTCCCGGGCCGGAGTGCGTAAAGCCTCCTCCGGGCTGACCAGCTGATCCTTCCAGCGGCTCATCTGGTTGATCGCACTTTTGACCGGGAAAAATTTATCATCGATGCTCAGTTCTTTATAGACGCTTTTCATCACACGCTGGGCATCGTCGGTATCATAAATGGTAAAACTGCGGGGATAGCCGATGGCCTCAGCCCAGCGGCGGAGGATCCGGACGCAGGCAGAGTGGAAGGTGGACGCAAACACTTCGTCTCCCTCTTCACCGCCCAGCATATTCCGCAGACGCTCTTTCAGCTCACCGGCTGCCTTGTTGGTAAAGGTGATTGCCATCACGTTCCAACTGCGGACGGCATCCTTCCGGAGCATCTCATCCAGCCAGAACGGCGCATCGGTTCCGGTCACAATGGCGGTACGCAGAGCTTTCAGATCGTCCTCCGTCACCTCCCGGGGGGTCCAGTCCGAGCCGTGGGCCGAGCCAAACCGGATCAGGTTTGCGATCCGGTTGACCAGCACGGTGGTCTTTCCGCTGCCCGCACCAGCCAGAATGAGCAGAGGCCCTTTGGTGGTAAACACCGCCCGCTGCTGCATCTCGTTCAGCCGGCCGAACTGCTTTTCAATATAGGTATCACGCAGTGCACAGAATTCCTTTTGGAGATTGGTTGCCATTCTTTCACCTGTTCTTTATCTACAAAATCTACAGTTATCACAATTGAATATAGTATATCACATTTCTGCGGCATTGCACAGTAGTCCACCACAAAAAACCGCCCATTCCCCGGCAGCTGCCAAAGGAATGAGCGGTGAAAAATTATTTTTTAGAAAACGCTTAGCCGAAGATGTTGATCAGGATACCAGCAGCAACGGCAGAACCGATAACACCGGCCACGTTGGGGCCCATAGCGTGCATCAGCAGGAAGTTCTGGGGGTTCTCGCTCTGGCCGACCTTCTGAGAAACACGGGCAGCCATAGGAACAGCGGAAACACCTGCAGAACCGATCAGGGGGTTGACCTGACCGCCGGTGACCAGATACATGACCTTGCCGCACAGAACACCGGCAGCAGTGCCGAAGGAGAATGCGATCAGACCCAGCACGATGATGAACAGGGTGCGGAAGTTCAGGAAGGTGTTGGCAGAGGTGGTGCAACCAACAGACAGTGCCAGGAAGATGGTGATGATATTCATCAGCTCATTGCCGGCAG
>CALDNF010000094.1 GCA_937917475.1 uncultured Faecalibacterium sp. | reverse complement strand
TGTACTTACCCTGCTCCAGCAGGCAGACAGCGTGATAACCCATAGCAGAAGCATTGACACGATCCCGCAGAGTGGGAGAGCCGCCGCGCTGAACATGACCCAGAATGGTAGCACGCGTGTCGATGCCGGTGCGTGCCTGAATCTCGTTGGCAATCTCCTGAGAGTGACCGACGCCTTCAGCAACAATAACGATAAAATGACGCTTACCGGTACGCTGGGTCTCAACGATCTTATCCAGGATGTCGTGCTGCATATCGAATTCCTTCTCCGGCAGCAGCACAGCCATAGCACCCGCGGCGATGGCAACGTTCAGAGCAATGTAACCGGCGTTGCGGCCCATGACCTCAACAACGCTGCAGCGGTCATGGCTCTGGGTGGTATCACGCAGCTTGTCGATCATTTCCAGTGCGGTGTTCATTGCGGTATCGTAACCGATGGTGTAATCGGTACAGGCAATATCATTGTCGATGGTACCGGGCAGGCCGATCATCGGAATTCCCCGGTGAGCCAGTTCACGGGCACCACGGTAGGAGCCGTCGCCGCCAATAACCACCAGCGCATCAATGCCAAGCTCACGGCATTTGGCTGCGCCCTTGTCCTGACCTTCTTTGGTTTTAAACTCCAGACAGCGGGCAGTATACAGGATGGTGCCGCCAGCCTGAATGATGTTCGAGACACTACGCAGGTTCATTTCAAAACATTCACCATTCAGCAGGCCGTTGTAACCACGCTGAATACCGATCATCCGGTAGCCCTTGTGCAGACCGGTACGAACCACGGCACGGACTGCTGCGTTCATACCGGGGGCATCACCGCCGCTGGTCAGAACGCCGATCGTTTTGATTTGCTTTTCCATACGAGAGATTCCCTCCAATTGTTTCTTCATTTACCGATCAGCCAGTATCCCCTTCTCCATTGATCCCAACTGATCCAAAGCTCAAAGATACTTTGATTTGCCTTTAACAATTATACCACATTCAGGCTCCGATTCCAACTATTTATCTTCCAAGAATCTTGCTCGATTGGTGCACAGAAATGTCATTTTGTTGCAACGTTCTGTTTGCCCACCAGTCTTTCCAGCTCCTGAAAGAAGAGCGGATGGCCTGAAGTATACAGTCTGCGGGGAGCGGCAAGCTTTTGCTTGGTATCTTCCAGATAAAAGATGACCGGCATATCCCCATCAAAGATCTCGAGCAGGTTTATGACCTTGGCGTATTGCGGACAGCTGCGGGACGGAAGACGGACATAAAGCCGCTTGGCCGCATCCCGCATCAGGTTCGGACGGTTCGCCTGAGGACGCTTGGGGTCATAGCCTTCTATGGGCGAGATCGTTTCTGCCATCAGTTTGGCCGGTTCGTCTTCACGCACCGACAGCCGCCCCTCGATCACAACGACTGCATTTTCATGCAAAGCATCCCGGAACGCATCCAGAACTCTTGGGAACACGATCACTTCCATAGTACCGGTCAGATCCTCGACGCTGGTAAACGCCATCATGGTGTTGGATTTTGTGGTCATCAGCCGGTTTTTCACAATGGTGCACACGATGCAGACATGACTGTTGTCCAGCTTATGCGCATCCTCGCCGGTGAGATCCTTGATGGTATGGGAGGCAAACCGTGCCGACTGTTCCCGGTAGGCATCCAATGGATGTCCGGACAGGTACAGGCCGCTGACCTCCTTTTCCTGCTGAAGCAGTTCCGTGTGGGTGTATTCGGACAGTGTGCGGATCTCGTAGGTGTCTTCTGCTGTGCTCTGCCCTCCCCCATTCATGACGGAGAACAGATCGAGCTGACCTTCCAGATTGCGGCGTGCATCACTTTCCACACTCTTGAGAACGCCTTCTACCGCTTCCACAAGGCTGTGACGGTTGTAACCAAAGCCGTCAAATGCACCAGCTTTGATCAAACACTCCACAGCCCGGCGGTTCATTTCATTGCCCCTCAGCCGCTTGCAGAAGTCATAAAGGCTGGTATAGGGCTTTTCCTTCCGTTCTTCCACCACCTGCTCAATGAGGTTTCGTCCAACGTTTTTGACAGCGTTCAAACCAAACCGGATTTGTCCATTGGCGTCAGCGGTAAAGCCGCCGTTCGAGACATTAATGTCCGGCGGAAGAACTTTGATGCCAAGACGGGCGCACTCCCCGGAATATTCGATCACCTTATCGGTGTTGTCCAGCACACTGGTCAGCAGAGCTGCCATGAATTCGCTGGGATAATGGCACTTGAGATAGGCAGTCTGAAATGCAACATAGGCATAGCAGGCTGCATGGCTCTTGTTGAACGCATAAGATGCAAAACTGGACATCTCATCATAAATTTCATTGGCGACCTTTTCTGAGATGCCATTGGCAACGCAGCCCGGACACTCATGGCCCGGTTCTGTGCAGCCGTGAACAAAGTGCTCCCGTTCAGCCTCCATAACGGCGTGCTTCTTCTTGCTCATGGCCCGGCGGACGTTATCTGCCTGACCAAAGGAGAAGCCTGCCAGTTCCCGGAAGATCTGCATGACCTGTTCCTGATACACGATACAGCCGTTCGTCACATCCAAAATATGTGCCAGCTGCGGTGTTTTATAGCTGATCTTATCCGGCTCATGGCGGTTGCGCAGGTAAGTGGGAATGGAGTCCATGGGGCCGGGGCGATAAAGACTGATCAGAGCGATGACATCTTCAAGGTTCTGAGGCTGCAGACCCATGAGAACCTGCTTCATCCCCGAAGATTCCAGCTGGAATACGCCCTCGGTCTCGCCCTGTCCCAGCATTTTATAGGTCTCGGCATCGTCATAATCCAGCTTTTGAATAGAAAATTCCGGGTTCTTTTTTTGAATCGCTGTTTCGGCATCCCGGATCACAGTCAGTGTGCGCAGGCCCAGAAAGTCCATCTTCAGCAGGCCCAGTTCTTCGATCTCGGTCATGTTGAACTGGGTCACCGGCAGGCCATCATTGGTGGCCAGCGGCAGGTAATAATCCGTAGGCTCCGGGGTAATGACCACGCCTGCCGCATGGGTGGAAGCATGGCGGGGCATTCCTTCCACTTTAGATGCTGTATCGATCAGTTCCTTGACCTGCGGGTCACTGTCATACATCCGTTTGAGCTCCGGCGAGACCTCCAAAGCACGTTTGAGGGTCATCTTCAGCTCCATAGGGACCTGCTTTGCCACCACATCCACGTTCTGATACGGGATGCCCATCACACGGCCCACATCCCGGATGGCGTTGCGGGCAGCCATGGTACCGAAGGTAACGATCTGTGCCACGTGGTCTGCACCGTATTTCCGGTTGACGTAATCAATGACCTCCTGACGCCGTTCATAGCAGAAGTCCACGTCAAAATCGGGCATACTGACACGTTCCGGGTTCAAGAAACGTTCAAAGATGAGGTTGTAGCGGATCGGATCGATATCCGTGATACCAACGCAATAGGCTGCAATGCTGCCTGCACCGGAACCACGGCCCGGACCTACCGGGATTCCCTGACTTTTTGCGTAGTTGATATAATCCCAGACGATCAGGTAATAGTTGGTGTAGCCCATAGATTTGACCACACCGATTTCATAACTCAGGCGGTCTTTGTTGGCCTGCGGCACATCGGGGCCGTAGCGGCGTTCCAGACCATCCCAGCAAAGCTTTTCAAAATACTCCTGATTATCCATCCCGCCGGGTGCTTTGTAATAAGGGATCTTGGTATGTCCAAACTCGAAGTCAAAATTGCATTGGTCGGCAATTTTCTGCGTATTCTCGCAGACTTCCGGAACCATTGAGAAGAGATCGTACATCTCATCGGTGGTTTTGACATAGAATTCGTCGGTCTGGAACTCCATCCGGTCTGCATCCTGAATGGTCTTGCCGGTCTGGATGCAGAGCAGGATGCTCTGCATCTTGGCATCTTCTTTCCGGAGATAGTGGGAGTCGTTGGTGGCTGCCATGGGGATACCGGTCTCCCGGGCAAGCTTGATGAGCTGGGGCAGAACAATGCTATCCTCTTCCAGCCCATGATCCTGCAGCTCAATATAGTAGTTTCCTTCTCCGAAGAGATCCCGGTACCACAGTGCAGCAGACTTGGCCCGGTCATAGTCGCCTGCAAGGATGGCCTGCGGAACTTCGCCGGCAAGACAGGCGGAAAGGCAGATCAGCCCTTCGTGATACTGTTCCAACAGCTGTTTGTCCACCCGGGGCTTGGAATAAAAACCTTCCACAAACGCAGCGGAAACCATTTTGATCAGGTTTTTGTAGCCAGTTTCGTTTTTGCACAGGAGGATCAGGTGGTTGTTGCCATCGATTTTGTTTACTTTATCGAAGCGAGTCCGGGTGGCGACATAAACCTCACAGCCGATGATGGGTTTGATCCCTGCTTTTTTCGCCGCCTTATAAAACTGAACACAGCCATACATCACACCATGGTCGGTACAGGCAATGGCAGTCTGACCACATTCCTTGACCCGGTCCATCAGCTGGTCGATCCGGCAGGCACCATCCAGCAGGCTGTATTCCGTGTGGATATGGAGGTGGACAAAGTCCCGTCCCATCCGATTGTTTTCGCTGATCTCGGTCAAATTTCTGCCTCCTTTGCGGTTTCTTCGGTCTGCTCCAGTCGTTGACGGAGTGCATCTGCCAAGGCTTCCAGTTTTTTCATCCGGTGAGACAGCCCCGACTTACTGACCGGCGGATCAAAGCAAGTGCAGAGTGCTGCCAAAGAAAGATCCGGATAAAGCATCCGTTTTTCTGCTGCCTGCTGTAAGACCTCCGGCAGAGTTTCGAGAGCGTTCTGCTCCTTCAAAAAGCGGATGGCTTTGAGGGTCTGTGCATTGGCATGGGCTGTCTTGCTGAGATTTGCCGTATCACAGTTGGTCTGACGGTTGATCTGATTCCGCACCTGCTTGACGGCTTTTTGTGCAGAAATCTGATCAGCCGCTTTAGAAGCCCCCATAAAGCTTAAAATCTTTTCAAGATTTGCACTGTTTTTTACGTAGATAAGGTTCACACCGTTCCGCCGGGTACGGTGGGGAGCAAACTCGTGCTCTGCCAGTAACGCTTCAAAATCCTTGGCAAGGTTTGTACGGCCGGTGAGAAATTCCAGATTATACTCCTTCTGCGGGTCGGTCATGGTGCCGCTGCACAAAAAAGCTGCCCCGATGTATGCACTCACACAAGTCTGACAGCGGATCAGTTTCGGATCGATCTGAAGACTGGTTTCGTTGCCAGTGGTTCCGAATAATTCGTGCATCCGGGCAACCTGCTCCGGTGTGCGGATATCAAATTCATAAATCGTCCCATTGGGACGGCTTTTTTCAACGATCTCACCCTGCACGCCGCAGCGGGCAAAAAGCTGCTCTGCTACATGGACGATCTCTCTTTGCTCGGTTTGAAGCACAAGGCCCCGGGCATCGAAATATTTGGCAAAGCAGGCAATGCCATAGGCGGCAGCGCGGACACAGCAATCCTTTTGGAGGCTGCGCTCAGCGATCTCGCTCCGCACCTGGGATGCAAAACTCATTTTCCTGTCCTTCTTCTTCGTTTCATGCAAAAAGCCCGCCTGCCTGCCGGAACACCCGGCAGACAGGGAGCTTTTACGGACGCTTATCGGGAAGAATCCCGATGCTGTATGCCGGGCGTATAACCCAGCGTCTCGCAATATTCTGCGATTTTTCGGGCAAACGTGATGGAGCGGTGCTTGCCGCCGGTGCAGCCGACTGCAAGAGTCAGCTGGCTTTTGCCCTCCTTGACATAAAGCGGAAGGGCATATTCCAAAAAGCTTTCGTACCGTCGAAGCAGTTCCTGTGCCTCGGGGTGGCTCATGACGAAATCCACCACTTCCTGATCCATGCCAGTCTTATGCTTGAGTTCCGGCACATAGAAGGGATTCGGCAGACAGCGCACATCCAGCACGAGGTCTGCTTCCTGCGGGATGCCGAACTTGAACCCAAAAGACATAATGGTAAGCCGCATGGCCTTTTTGGCTCCTCCATCCCGCAGGAACAAATCACAGATACGTTCTTTGTTCTGCGCCGTAGAAAGCAGAGCCGTATTGATGGTATAGTTTGCCCTCTCTTTTAAAGGCTGCAAGATCTGGCGTTCCTTTAAAAAGGCTTCCCGGGTGGAGATTCCCTCCGAAATGCTGATGGGATGCCGGCGGCGTGTCTCACTGTAGCGGCGCATCAACACATCGTCCGGAGCGTCCAGAAAAAGGATCTCGTAAGGAACCCCCTGCTGGTCCAACTGGTCGAGTGCATTTTCCACCTCTTCCCGGGTGCGGCATCCCCGTACATCCATGGTCAGTGCAACCCGCTTGAGCTGGTTGTCTCCTGCCTTGGAAAACGCCATGATACTGGGCAGCAGCCCCGCCGGGATATTGTCAATGCAAAAGAATCCAATATCTTCCAGTGCATTCATGGCGACCGATTTGCCTGCGCCGGAAAGTCCGCTGACAATGAGTAGATCCATCCTTTGTCCCCTCTTATGCTTTTACAACTCGAATTTCTTTTTCAAGGTCATACCCTGTCTTTTCCTTTACGATGGCATGCACCTCATCGCAGAGTGCAAGAACATCTGCGCAGGTCGCCCCGCCAAGGTTGACCACAAAACCGCAGTGCTTATCGCTGACGGCGGCTCCGCCGTGGCGGTATCCCCGTAGGCCGCACTGGTCGATCAGCGCAGCCGCATATGCACCGACAGGCCGCTTGAAGGTGCTGCCCGCACTTGGCTTATCAAGGGGCTGTTTTTCCCGGCGCTTTTCCATCAGCTCGTTCATCCGGGCACGGATGGCCTCAGGGTCTCCCTTGGAAAGCTTGAGCTCTGCCGAGAGGATGCAGCCGCCGTTTTCCTCAAAAATGCTGTGCCGGTAGGAAAGTTCCAGCTCCGATGCATTGGCCTTGACAATCTTTCCTTCCGGGGTGAGATAGCGCACCCAGTGAAGAACGTCCTTCATCTCTCCGCCGTAAGCACCGGCATTCATGTAAATGGCTCCACCCAACGTGCCGGGGATGCCATAAGCAAATTCCAAACCGGTCAGCTCTGCCCGCAGTGCTTCTCCGCAAAGGGCGGATAGCCGCACACCTGCGCTGGCCCGGATGACGTTGTCTTCCTGCTCGATCCCATCGTTGAGGGCAGACAGATCGATCACAGCTCCCCGGTATCCGGCATCCTCAAACAGGATGTTGCTGCCGTTGCCCAGCAGGTAATATTTGACTCCGGCTTCCTTACAGGCTGTGATCGCAGCCAGAAGCTGCGGCTCAGTCTCGGGCAGGATAAAAAGATCTGCCGGACCGCCGATCTTAAATGTACTGTGCATTGCAAGCGGTTCGGCCTCCCGGTACAGGATGCCTGCCGCCGTCAGCTGCTGTTTCAGTTGTTCCATCGTGATTTCCTCTCGTTTCCGGGCCGTTTGATCAATCCAGGGTATCGTTCAGGCCCAGACGGATCAGCAGCTCCTTGGCTGCATTGTAGCCCATCTTCTTCTGACGGTTGTTGATAGCCGCCGTTTCCAGCACCACGGCCAGATTCCGTCCCGGAGAGACCGGGATGCTGGTGCTGGGGATGCTGACGCCCAGAATATCGTAATACTCGCTTTCCAGGCCGGTACGCTGGTAATTTTTGGTGGGGTCCCACGCTTCCAGCTGAACCACCAGATCCAGACTCTCGCTGACCTTAACGGCACCCACTCCAAAGACACGGGCCACATTGACAATGCCGATGCCCCGCAGCTCAATAAAGTGGCGGATGTTCTCGGGAGCCGTGCCCATGATCTGCCGGTTGGAGACCTTGCGCAGCTCTACCGCATCGTCGGCCACCAGACGGTGGCCCCGCTTGACCAGCTCAATGGCCAGCTCGCTCTTGCCAATGCCGCTGTCACCAAGGATCAGGATGCCTTCACCGTATACCTCCACCAGCACGCCGTGGCGGGTGATGCGGGGAGCAAGTTCCAGATTCAGCACGCTGATCAGGCTGCCCATCAGGGTACAGGTGGTCTCGTTGGAGCGCAGCAAAGCAACCTGATGCTTCTGCGCCAGTTCCTGCATCTCCGGGAAGGGTTTCAATTCTTCACTGCGGCAGACAATAACAGCCGGAGGCTTCTGACGAAACAGCTGATCCAAGGCCTCATACCGTTTTTCTGGTGTCAGACCGGACAGAAAGTTCATTTCCGCAAGACCCATGATCTGCAGACGCAGTTTATCAAAATAATCATAATACCCCGCCAGAAACAGACCCGGACGGTTGACTTCTGCAATCTCGATCTGGATCTTTTCCTGATCCTGCGGCATATACACCACTTCCATGCTGACCTTTTCGATCAGTTTGCTGAGTGAAACGGCAAAATTCCCCATCGTTTTTCCTCCTGCATTGTTTCTTCCGGCCACACGAAATCGACCGGAGACTTTCTTTCTATTATAAACAAGATGGCTTCGGATTACAATGTTTCCGGGGATGCTTTTGTTCCGGATTTACTTTTTCCAGATCACCTTTACCAGCACATATGCCACCGCAAAGGCCGCTGCCGGCAAAAGCAATGTCAGAATAGCTCCAACTTCTCCTGCTCCGATTCTCATACCAGTTCCTCCTGTTCCTTGATTCTTCTCTGTCATTGTATAGCCTTTTGTTTTATCTGTCAATCCAAAGACCATATACTTTTATTATAGGCCCTGCCTTGCATCCGGAGAGGTTCTCTTTTATAATGAGAAAGGATAGGAAAGCAGTTTGCTCCATCCTCCCTCACTTTACATGAGTTTTACATTCTCTCGGTTTCCGATTTTACATTCAGGCCCTATACTCAGAACCAGGAGAAATACATGTCAAATAAAAGTGAGGAACTGTCACATGACTTTATTCAACGTATTTTCCCTCTTCGGAGGATTGGCTTTGTTCCTGTTCGGAATGGACACCATGGGCAAAGCTTTGGAAAAGCAGGCCGGCGGACAGCTGCAGAAAATTCTGAGTAAGCTGACCGACAGCCCCATCAAGGGATTTTTCCTCGGTTTGTGCGTCACGGCTGTGATCCAGAGTTCCAGTGCCACCACGGTCATGGTCGTTGGTTTTGTCAATAGCGGCATCATGGAACTGCATCAGGCCATCGGTGTGATCATGGGCAGCAATGTGGGCACCACGGTCACCAGCTGGATCCTCAGCCTTTCGGGTCTGCAGGGCGACAGTTTCTGGGTGCAGCTGCTCAAGCCCACCTCCTTCAGCCCGGTGCTGGCGTTTATTGGCATCATCCTTTACATGGGCAAAAATGAGAAACGGCAGGGCATTGGCACCATCATGATCGGCTTTGCCGTCCTGATGACCGGTATGACCACCATGTCTCAGGCTGTAGCTCCCCTGCAGCACGAGGAGTGGTTCACCAATCTCTTCGTTCGCTTCTCCAACCCCATCCTCGGCGTTCTGGTGGGTGCAGTCGTTACCGGTGTCATCCAGAGCTCCAGTGCCAGTGTGGGCATCCTGCAGGCCCTCAGCTCTACCGGCGTCATCACCTTTGGCAGTGCAATTCCCATCATCATGGGTCAGAACATCGGTACTTGTGTGACTGCTCTGCTTTCCTCCGTGGGTGCAAATAAAAACGCCCGCCGGGCCGCTATGGTTCACCTCTACTTCAATATCATTGGCGTGCTGCTCTTCCTGACCGGTTTCTATGGTCTGAACGCCGTGCTCCATTTCAGTTTTGTTGAGGAAACCGTTACCGCATGGGGCATTGCTGTGGTTCACTCGGTCTTCAACCTGACCGCTACGGTTGTCCTGCTTCCCTTTGCGAATGTTCTGGAAAAACTGGCCATTGCCACCATTCCGGACGATGCTCAGAAGGAAAGCTTTGCACTGCTGGATGATCGTCTTTTGAACACTCCCGCCATGGCGGTGGAACGGGCTCGTTCTGCCACCGCTGATATGGCCGAGCTTGCCCGGGTGGGTGTACTGCAGGCCATGAGCCTGACCCACAAATGGGACGATGCGCTGGCCCAGAAAGTACGGGACGAAGAAGCCAAAGTGGATCACTATGAGGATGCACTGGGCACCTATCTGGTCAAGCTTTCCAGCCGGGAGCTCAGCCATGCCGACAGTCAAAGCGTCAACACCTTGCTGCACACCATCAGCGATTTTGAACGGATCAGTGACCATTCCGTAAACCTGCTGGATTCTGCAAAAGAGATGCATGAAAAAGATGTTACCTTCTCCCCCGATGCCCGGGAGGAGCTTCGGGTCTTGGAGGATGCCGTGCAGGACACACTGAACCGCACCACCGATGCCTTCCGTAAGGGTGATCTGCATCTTGCCAGCAAAGTGGAGCCGCTGGAACAGGTGGTGGATGAATTGGTCCGTGCCATCAAGGCCCGGCACATTGCCCGCCTGCAGGCCGGCAGCTGCTCCATTGAATATGGCTTTATTCTGGACGATCTTCTGACCAATTATGAGCGTGTCTGTGACCATTGCAGCAATGTAGCCGTCGCACAGATCGAGGTTGCACAGGACAGCTTTGATACCCATGCCTACCTGAACGACCTGAAGAGCGGCCACGCTGCCAAGGAAAGCGAAAAATTCCAGCGTCGGCTGGATCGTTACCGGGAGCGGTATCTTTTCCCGGAGGAAATCGAAACGTCGGAGGAAAACAACGCATGATCTACATTGTGGAAGACGATGCTGCTATCCGGGAGCTGGAACAGTATGCTTTACAGTCCAGTGGATACGATGTGTGCAGCTTTGAGTCCTCGGAGCCATTCTGGCAGGCTATGAAAGCCAACGAACCAGAGCTGGTGATCCTTGATGTGATGCTGCCCGGAGAAGATGGTTTTTCCATTCTGAAAAAGCTCCGCAACACCCCCTCGCTCCGGCGGATGCCCATCATCATGGTCACCGCAAAATCCAGCGAACTGGACACCGTGCGGGGGCTGGACTGCGGAGCAGACGATTACATTACCAAGCCTTTCGGTATCATGGAATTTCTCAGCCGGGTGCGGGCAGCTCTCCGCCGCTCTGCCCCTGAAGCAAGGCCGGACGTCTATTCGTTCCATGAAATTTTGCTGGACAACGCCCGCCACAGCGTGACGGTAAACGGCACACACGTTGATTTGACCTATAAAGAATACAGTCTGCTTCGGCTGCTGCTGGAACACACCAATCTGGTGGTGACCCGGGAGACCATTCTGCAGGTGGTATGGGGCACCGACATTTCAGTGGAGAGCCGGACTGTCGATATGCACATCCGCACCCTGCGCAAAAAGCTGGGTGATGCCGGAAAATACATCTGCACAGTGCGGAAGGTCGGCTATAAGCTGGCGGAAAACGAGGAGGATACGGAAGAATGAAACCACGCAGCATGGAAGAAAAAATCAGCTACCGTCTGTTTCTGATGGGCTTTGTGGGCCTTGTATGCACAGCGGTGCTCTGCATTTTTGTATTCCATAAAGCGTTTACCGCTCAGGCATGGACCGCATTGGAAAACGAAGCACATCTGGTTGCTGCCGGGTGTGCACAAAGCGACTCCCCCAAAGAGCTTTCTGCCTTTGTCAGTTCCAACCTGCGTATTACGCTGATCGCACCGGACGGTACGGTTCTGTTTGAGTCTGCAACCAGTCAGCAGATGGAGAACCACCTCAGCCGCCCGGAAATTCAGACCGCTATGCGGGAGGGCGTTGGCCGGGATCGCCGGGATTCTCAGACTCTTGGCTATGAGACTTATTACTATGCCATGCTTTTGCCCGACGGCAATATCCTCCGGGTCGCACAGGACTCCGAAACCCTGTGGTCCATCTACGATGCCGCCCTTCCGGCCATTGTTCTGAGCTGCATCCTTATGATGGGTGCTGCCGCCATTATGGCCGGCCTGCTGACCCGCAGCCTTGTAAAGCCAGTCCTTCAGATGACCGATGATCTGGATCATATTCAGGATAATGTCCCCTATCAGGAACTGATTCCCTTTGCAGAAAGCATCCACTCGGACCGGCTTCTGCGGGAAAACAACGAGAAGATGCGGCAGGAATTCACAGCCAATGTCAGCCACGAGCTCAAAACGCCTCTGACCAGTATTTCAGGCTATGCGGAGCTCATTGAGACCGGGATTGCAAAGCCGGAGGATGTGCCCGCGTTCGGTCACAAAATTCATGTGGAAGCCACCCGGATGATCCAGCTGGTCAATGATATTTTACAGCTATCCCATCTGGACAATGTCAGTGAGACCGGCTCGTCTCCGGATATGGAGACGGTGGACCTTCTTGACGTAGCCAAGGAATGTGTAGAGCGGCAGAAGATGAATGCCCGCCGCTCCTACATTTCTCTGACCTATCTGGGAGAAAGTGCTCCGGTGCTGGGCAGCCGCAGCCTGCTGGATGAACTGTGTCAGAATCTTTGCGACAACGCCATCCGTTATAACCGCCCGGGCGGAAAAGTACAGATCATCACGGCCTGCAGCCGGGACGGCCACTGTACCCTGACCGTCAAGGATAATGGCATTGGCATCCCGAAGGAAGCCCAATCCAGCGTGTTCGAACGGTTCTATCGGGTAGATAAAAGCCGCAGCAAGGCCACCGGCGGCACCGGCTTGGGCCTTGCCATCGTCAAGCACATTGCCCGCATCCATAACGCCCGGATCAAATTGGAAAGCGAACTTGATGTGGGTACGACCATCACCGTTATCTTCGAAACAGCCCGTTGAAAACCGCATATCAATAGATCACAACGTCTGCCCGCAGCTGTGGGCAGACGTTTTTTGTTGAGGCCCCTTCCGACTGCCCGGTTCTTAACTGCTCTGCTGCTCCAAGCTGCAGCAGGTCGCTTCCCTGTTCCCATCCGGTTTGAACGACCTGACAGATCAGATTCTCCAGTTTGCGGCAGGTCTCCGCAGGCGGCAGAGTTGTACCGGCCTTGTGCTGAGCTGTCAGCTCGACCCGAAATCCGTCATCCTGCATTTCCACAGCCTGCGCCCGGCGGGTCAGTGTGATCGTCTGCCCGGACCCCTCAAGATCAAATGAAACGATTTTCTGTTTTCCTGTCAGGAACAGGAACATCTTGCTTTCCGATTCCGAAAGATCTGTCTGGCTGAACGCAGAAACCAGAAGCCGCTCTTTGCGGCAGGATGCCGATCCGCCTTCCAAGGTGAGGACCGGCAAAAGGCAGCCTTTTTGATGCTCATAAAGGCGAGGCGGAGCGGACGTTGTTTTCAGCGTTTGGAGCAGCTGTTCCGGAAGCTCTGCTTTTTCCTCCGCAGCGTCTGCCAGCTCCTGAATGGAAAACTCTGTGCAAAAGACCCGGGCAGACAGCCGTCCGCAAGAGTTCTCACGCAGCAGATTTTCCCAATGATCCATGGTATCGTAAAGGGATGCGTTTGCTTCCCTGCCCAGCACAAGATGATCGCAGAGACGATAGTTTGCTTTCTGTGGAAGATTTTCTTCTGCTGCAGCCAGAGCCGCCTGCGGTGTTTCGCCTCTGCCAAAGCAAAAGCGGATGGAGACATCTGCCTCAGCGGAATCCGCTGCCGCTTCCGGAAACTGATACAGCAGCCCGATGCTCCACCCTGTTGCAGCAGGCTCTGCCAGCACCGCCCGCACGACGCTCTGTTCTGTGGTCTCACTCCGGAAAAAAATCAGACACCAGCCGATCAGAAGCCCTGTCCCCAGCAGCTGTACTGCCGCCCGCCGGGTCATGAGCGTACCTCCTTCTGCCGAAGCAGGTAAAGGGATTCTCCGGCAAGCAGCCGCAGCATCCGGACCAGAAAGCAGATGCGGAACAATGCTGCTGCCAGCCAGACCAGCAGAACGGCGGAGTCAAACCGGGAAAAAGCTCCCATTGCCCAGCACCGCAGCAGCTCACCGCCCGGATACCCAGCCCCGCCAAAGATCAGTTCTGTTCCCAGCCGGAGCCCCCCTTCCAGAGCGAACATCCACAGCGGCGTCAGAATAGATTTAAACGATGATCCGCTTGTTTTTTGCTCGGCACGCAGGAACGGCAGGGCAAAATATTCCGCATAAATCGGAATGGAAGGCCGCTCCGGGCCAAGTGTAAACAGAAGATTCTGCCAGTGCATTTGTTCCAAGAGCCCTGCTGCCGTGATCAGAAACGTGATCCAGAAAAGCCTCCAAAGAATCGCTGCTGTGCGGGAAAACACCTCCGACGGCAGCGTCCAGCCCGCCCAGAGCAGCAGGGGCAGAAAGCCGATGACTGCCATGGAACCGAACTGCTGCCAGCCTGCTTCGGCAGCGTCCCGGACAGCAACAGCCAGTTCTATTCCAAACCAGAGAAAAAGGCCGCATTGCAGTACCCTGCGGCACAGCATCTTCTCTGCCCAGACTGCTGTTAATGCTCCAAGCACCACCACTCCCATCGTAGGAAGAAAGCCTTTTAAAAAATACGCCCGGGCAGAACAGGTCGGCGTGCTGTTCATCCATTGTGCCAACAGTGCGGTAAAAACACTCAGGCGGAATGTTTCTGGAGAAATCAGCGCATTTTTTTGCTGTTTCATGGACGGTCACCTCGCTTCTGCCAGATGGTAAAGGGATTTTTTGAAAGAGTACGGTAGTTTCTGCGGGTCACACCGTCCGCAGAAAGTGCCCTTTCCGGAAACGTTTTTTCCGATAAATAGGGTACTCCCATGGCGGAAACAGAGGTCAGAGCGAACAAAACAGCAAGCCCGGCCCCCACAAAGCCGACCGGCCCGGCAAGTCCTGCCGCCAATACCACCAGCAGCCGCAGGATGGTCGCAGGTTCGTAGAGGGAAGGTGTAACAAAGATCGCTATGGAAGTCACGCTTGCGGTCAGGATCACCGGTGTGCTCATAAGTCCGGCTGCGATTGCCGCATCGCCTACGATCAACGCAGCAATCAAGCTGACCGAGTGACCCAGTGTCTGCGGCATCCGGAGCCCCGCTTCCCGGATCACTTCGAGGATCAGGATGACCATGACCATCTCACCAAAGAGCGGCAATGGAGTGGCTTTCTCAGCTGCTTCGATCTTAAAAAGCAGCTGCGGCGGGATAAGCTCAGGCAGGTAAACCGCAAGACAGACAAACGCTCCCGGCAGAAAAATGCTCAGGAAAAAAGCTCCGTATTTCAGGCAGCGCAGAAAGGACGAAAAGACGGCAGTGGTGGCATAGTCGTCCAGACAGTCAAAGTTTTCGGAAAAGAGGGTGGGCAGGATCAACGCCGACGGACTTCCGTTGACCAAAATGATAATTTTCCCTTCGCAGAGCTTAGCCGCCGCTACAGCGGGCCGCTCTGTATCCCCCGCCGGTGCAAACAGACGGTATTTTGCCGGGAAAAGCCATGGCACAAAATAGCTGGAATCCAAAAGGATGTTGGGCCGTGACTGCCTCAGACATTTCCGCACTTTGTCCACTGCCTTGGGGTCAGCGCAGTTTTTGCAGTAGCAGAGAGCATACTCTGTTTGGGTCTCACAGCTGGATTGTGCCACCTCCATGACCAGTTCTTCGGTCCGGATGAGCCGCCGCAGCAGACTGAGATTGACCCGGAGCAGGTCGGCGAATCCTTCCCGGGAACCCCGCAGACTGCCTTCCCCGGAAGGTTCTTCTACGGATCGAAACTTGAGTCCCTGTACCGAAAATACCAGACCCTTCCCACAGCCATCCAATAAAAGCACCGCCATCCCGGCTGTAAGGCGAGCAGTCAGATCCTCAAATGTCTCCGTCGGAGTACTTTCGGCGGGCAGGCCGGAGTGGCAGAGCAGCAGGTCAAACACCCGCTGCCCCAGAGGGCCGGGCCCGGGCTGCAGCTTTGGCACCTCCCGATTGGCCGCATCCAGCAAAAGCTGCCAGAGCGTTTCCAGACTTGCCATTCCATCAAAGAGAAAAATTGTTCCGGCACAACCGTAAAGTTCCACATTCTTCGCATAAAAATCCGCCGACTTGCCAAACATAGTTTCGAGCGTTGCCCGGTTTTCGGCCAAAGAATCCGAGATCACCATGCGATCACCTTCCCTATGGGAACAGTATGGCACCGGTAGCGCAGCGATATGCAAGAACCGGCAAGGAGGAATTTGCTTGAAGCTGTTAATTTTCCGCACCCTGCTGCTTTATCTCGCCGTTCTGTTTGCTCTGCGGTTGATGGGCAAACGACAGTTGGGAGAATTGCAGCCGGAGGAACTGGTGTCCACCATCCTCATCTCCAATCTGGCATCCATCTCCATTGAATCGGAAGAAGTGCCGCTGACCGCCAGTCTCATCCCGCTTTTTCTTATTACTGCGCTGGAGCTGGGCGGGTCTATCCTCAGTTTCCGGAGCCAGCGATTTTTCAACTTGATGTCCGGACGGCCCAAGACCGTGATCCTGGACGGAAAAATCGATCAAAACGCCCTGCGCACCCTCCGGCTGACCATGGCAGACCTGATGGAAGCGTTGCGGGGCAAAGATGTTTTTGACCCCCGGGAGGTTTCTTATGCCATCATCGAAACCAACGGAACGCTTTCGGTTGCCCTGCGGCCCGAACGCCAGCCTGCCACGCTTGCCGACCTGAAGCTTCGGGTGCAGAACACACAGGCCACGGTTCCCTTTGTGCTGGACGGCCAGATTCTTGAAGAAAATCTGCGTTGGTGCGGAAAAGATAAAATCTGGCTGGAGCGAACAGCCGAGGCAAACGCCCTGTTGCCTCAGGAGATCCTGCTCCTGATCGGCAATGAAACAGAGGACTACTATCTGCTGAAACGAGAGAACAGCCGGAAGAAGGAATCATCATGAAACGGATCTACGCCTGTCTTGTCATCACAGCTCTGTTGTTGGCGGTCGCTTTTTACAGCAGTTTTCGGGTACAGGTTTTTGCCGCACAAATTTCCGAAGATCTGGACTGCGCCGCCGAAGCGATCCGGGACGATAATTACACCGCCGCCCGGCGTTCTCTCAGTGCAGGCTCTGAGCTCTGTGACCGGATGCGGGAAGGAATGAATCATCTGCTCCGCACCGATGATTTTACCGAGCTGGAAGCCTGCCTCCGTGCTGCTGACGGCTATCTGGAACAAAACGCCCCCGAGGAAGCTTTTGGAGAACTGCGGCGGGCACAGGTTCAGGTGGAAACACTGGACTGGCTGGCCCGGCGGCTTTTGTGACCGGAACAACAAAAAGCGTGCCCGCTCCCCTTTTCAGAGTGCGGACACGCTTTTTGGTATTTCCATAAGCGGAGACTATTTCTTTTCGTTCCGGTCGCCCATCAGTTTTTTCAGCTCATTGAAAAAACTTTCCACGTCGGCAAATTGCTGATAGACCGACGCAAAGCGGACATATGCCACTTCGTCGATCTTTTTCAGCTCCTGCATGGTCAGTTCACCGATCCGGACACTGGTGACCTCCCGGTCATAGGAGCTCATCAGCGTTTGTTCAATGCTGCTGACTGCGTGCTCCAGCGTCTCAAAACTTACCGGCCGCTTTGCGCAGGCCCGGAGCATGGCGTTGAGAAGCTTCTGACGGTCAAAAGGCTCACGGGAGTTGTCCTTTTTGATGACGATCAGCGGCACCGTCTCCACGACTTCATAGGTGGTAAACCGCATATGGCAGC
Organism: uncultured Faecalibacterium sp.; assembly: GCA_937917475.1. Classification (GTDB taxonomy): domain Bacteria; phylum Bacillota; class Clostridia; order Oscillospirales; family Ruminococcaceae; genus Faecalibacterium. The sequence goes on along the minus strand of CALDNF010000094.1, from coordinate 6,908 downwards.
GCAGACACTCCCGGCGGCGGCGGATCCGCTCGCCATCCTCTGTGGGGCGGGAATCGATCACCTTGGACTCTTCATCACCGCAATAGGGGCATTTCATAAATTGTTCCTCCTGCTTTCGGCCATAAAGGCCGGAATGTCAGTGTTGGTTTCAGTCTGCTTTCTTGCCGGACTTTTTCCGCTCATTCCAAAGGGCCCATGCGGAGGTGGAAACGCAGAGCGAAGTATACACACCGCTGATCATGCCCATCATAAGCGGGAATGTAAAGGTGAATATGCTGTCCAGACCATACAGTTTGGAGATGATGCACATCACACCCAGAGCCATTACCGTAGTCACCGTGGTAATGATGGTACGGCGGGCCGATTGACTGACCGAAAGGTTGACCAGCTCTTCAAACGAGGCCTTTTTGCCCAGCAGGCTGCGGTTCTCCCGGATACGGTCATAGACGACAACGGTATCGTTAATGGAGTAGCCCAGAATGGTCAGCATGGCAGCGACGAAATTGCCATCCAGCGGAGTGCGCAGGAGCACAAAGGTTCCAAACACCACCATCAGGTCATTCAGCAGAGCCAGCACTGCCATCATGCCGCCGGTAAGACCGCCGATGTTCTTGAAGCGGACTGCGATATAAAGCAGGATCAGCACCAGTGCAAACACCACGGCAACCAAACTCTTCTGAAGGAACTTGGTGCCCATGGCTGCGCTGACGTTGCTGAGGGACAGCTGTGCAAAGCTGTTTTCCGGATATGCCTCGTTCAGAGAGTCGATCAGCTCCTCCACCTGTTCGGTGGTCACGGTCTCCGTGCCAGGCATGGAGATTTTAAGGGTCTGTTCTCCGGTCGCAACGTTCTCACCTGTCTGAAGAGTCAGGTCTTTGCTTTCCAGCGCAGTCGAAGCGGTGCTCTGCACTGCGCTGAGGTCAAAGCTATCCTCATAACTCAGGGTGATCATGGCACCGCCGGTGAACTCCGTATCCAGCCGGACACCCAAAATCAGGGCAGATGCCAAAATCAGAGCCATCAGGCAGGCAGAAACGGTCAGGAACCGTTTTTTCAGGCCCATCACATTATGGACGGCCGGCTGCTTGCTCTCCTTGCCTACGGCATCTGCGCCGTAGAGCTTAGGATTCCGCAGAGCCGGGATCGCAGCCGCACCACGGATCATCACCCGGGTAGCAAAGATGCCAAAGACGAAGTTCAGCAGCACGCCGGTGAGCAGCGTATAGCCAAAGGCATAAATCGTGCCTGCGGTGGAGGGACCAAAGGCAAAGAACACAAAGTGAAGTGCCTTGGCAAAGAAGCCGTCCGACGGGCCGAATGCACCCATCAGTACGATGGCCACGATCACAATGGTCACGTTGCCGTCAATGATGGGCGTCAGGCCACGGGCAAAGCCGCTCTTGAGGGCACCGTCCAGCGATTTGCCGCTCCGCAGCTCTTCCTTGATGCGCTCTGCCGTGATAACGTTGGCATCCACGCCCATACCGATGGCCAGAATGATACCGGCGATGCCGGGCAGTGTCAGGGTGAAGCTTTCAAATACCGGGAAATAACCGGAGACAAAAGCCAGCGTTGCGGCCACCTGACCAGCCAGCGCAATGCAGGCCAAAAAACCGGGCAGACGGTAAAGCAGGGTCATCAGCACTACGATCAGCGCAAATGCGATCAGACCGGCCAGCACCATTGCACTCAGGCTGTTCTCGCCCAGACTGGGGCTGATGGTAGAGTAGCTGTCCACCGACAGTGCAAAGGGCAGCGAACCGGAGTTGATCTGCCGGGCCATCTTTACCACATCGTCCTGCGTAAAGGGATTGGACGCAGAGCTTGTGATGATGGCAGAGCCATCGGTAATGGCCGCATTGACCGAGGCAACGCTGACATTTTCATCGTCCAGCCAGATGCTGATGCTGCCGCCGCTCTGATAAAGCCGGGTAGTTGCGTCACCAAAAGCCTTTGCACCCTCATCGGTGAACTTGAGAGCAACGTAGTACTCCGAACTGCTGCCGCTCACCGGGCCGTACTGCGCTGCTGCGCTCTCGACCATAGAGCCGTCAAGGATCAGCTCACCGTCCGCACTGCTTCCCTCCCGGAATGTCAGATAAGCCGTGGTGCCGATCTCCTGAATCGCAGCTTCCGGGTCAAAATCCGTTTCACCGGACTGCCACGGAAACTCCAAAATCAGGCTGTCGGAGTTTGTGTCTACATAGAGCTCGTAGTCTGTCACATTCAGACCCACCAGACGGTTCTCAATGACGAGCTGTGCTGCTTCCAGCTGCTCCTCTGTTGCATCATAACCGTCCGAGGGAACGAAGGTGACATTGACGCCGCCCTTGATATCCACGCCAAAGCGGATATCTTTTGCGCCCTTGATGTAGGTGGTGGTGGTGTCGCCATATTTGACCGCAACGCCGAAAAATGCCGTGTAGACAAAGGCTGCGATCAAAAGGACTGCGGCGACCAGATGCCATGCTTTACCTTTTGTTTTCATAAAAAATGGAAAACCTCCAAATATAATAAATCTCCTCTGCGCTGCCCGGGCGGCGGTGCAGGGAGATTTTACAGCTTGAGGAAGCCTTTAGTTCTTCTCTGCCAGCAGCTTTTCGACCGTTGCAAGGCGGACGCAGACGCAGAGCAGATCCGAAGCAGTTTCCACCTCATCCAGGCTGGGATAAGTGGGTGCAATACGCAGGTGGGAATCCTGCGGGTCTTTGTGATAGGGGTAAGCCGAACCTGCACCGGTCAGGGTCAGACCGGCTTCTTTGCAGAGCGCAGCCACACGCTTTGCGCAGCCCGGCATCACATACAGGCTGATGAAGTAGCCGCCCTTGGGATTGGTCCAGTGAGCGATATCGCCGCAAGGGGACAGTTCCTCCACAAAAGCAGTCTTGACCGCATCAAAGCAGGGCACCAGACGACGGCGGTGCTTTGCCATATGGGCCAGAACGCCTTCCTTATTCTTGAGGAAGCGGACGTGCCGCAGCTGATTCATCTTATCATAGCTGATGATCATGACCGAGAACCGCTTGCAGACGTACTTCATCATCTCCTCGCTGCAGGCCAATGCAGAAACGCCGGCACCCGGGAAGGTGATCTTACTGGTGGAAGTGAACATGAAAACTCGATTCTGCGTACCATACTTTTTGCACTGGTTCAGAAGAACCGGAGTCTCAATGATCTCATCGGTCAGGTGATGAACGATATAAGCCTCGTCCCAGAAGATTTTGAAATCAGGGGCAGCGGTCTTCATGGATGCAAAACGCTCAATGGTCTCATCACTGTAGGTGTAGCCATCCGGGTTGGAATACTGCGGCACACACCAGATGCCCTTGATGGTATCATCCTCGGCCACAAGCTTCTCCACAGCGTCCATATCAGGTCCATCCGGAGTCATGGGGACGCTGATGAGCTCAAAGCCAAATTCCTCCGTAATAGCAAAATGGCGGTCATAACCGGGCACAGGGCAGAGGAACTTCCGCTTTTCAACCTGAGACCAGGGACAGGGAGACTCCGGGAAGCCAAAGACATAGCCGATGGAGATCAGGTTGTACATCAGCTGCAGGCTGGAGTTGCCGCCCACAAAGACCTCTTCCGGCTTCACGCCCATCACATCTGCAAACAGCTCCCGGGCCTCATGCAGGCCCTCAAGATCACCATAGTTACGGGCGTCGGTGCCGGCATCGGTGGTGTAGTCCGTCATCTGGAGCAGACCCATTGCCAGATCCATCTGGTGAGGGCCGGGCTTGCCGCGGGCCATGTTCAGCTTCAGGCCCATTGCCTGAAATTTTTTGTATTCTTCTTCCAGCTTTGCCTGTTCGGCTGCCAGCTCGTCTCGATTCATCTCAAGATAATTTGCCATAGAAAACACACTCCTTTATCGTACTTTTTGTTTCCCACACGTGTCAGTCCCCTTTGTAACCGGAGGCCCCTGCCAGAGGGCATGATTCTCCTTGCTGTGCAAAGCGGTATTCCAGACTTTAATATTATAGCTCAGAATCCGTTTGGAAACAAGATTTTGAAAGAAAAAAGCCCTGCAAAAAGCAACGCTTTTTACAGGGCTGGTGTCTTTCCCGCTTGAGACGAAATTCGTTCAGCTCAGAGAAGACTGATTTTTATAACGCTTGCGGACTGCGCCGTACTCCATGTGAGCTTCGCCGCCTTCCACGGTATCCTGATCGATGGTCACCCGGATAATGGTGGGATCGTTGGGCACATCGTACATGATGGGCATCAGGATGCTTTCCATCACGCTGCGCAGACCACGGGCACCGGTTTTCCGCTCGATGGTCTTCCGTGCAATGGCATGAAGAGCCTCGTCGGTGATCTCAAGGTCCACATTGTCCATGCCAAGCAACTCTTTGTACTGTTTAACCAGACTGTTGCGGGGCTCCTTGAGAACCCGGACCAGCGCATCCTCGTCCAGATCGTCCAGAACTGTGATGACCGGTAGACGACCGATCAGCTCGGGGATCAGGCCAAATTTGACCAGATCATGGGGCTCCACCTTCCGCAGCAGAGCTTTCTGGGCATCGCTGGAGGTATCCTTCAGACTGCTGCCAAAGCCCAGCGCAGATTTATCGGTGCGACGCTGGATATATTTATCCAGACCGTCAAATGCACCACCGCAGATGAACAGGATGTTGGTGGTATCGATTTGAATGAACTCCTGCTGGGGGTGCTTCCGTCCACCCTGCGGCGGGACATTGCTGACCGTGCCTTCCAGGATCTTCAGCAGAGCTTGCTGCACGCCCTCACCGCCCACATCACGAGTGATGGAGGGATTTTCGCTCTTGCGGGTGATCTTATCGATCTCATCGATATAGATGATGCCGATCTGTGCTTTCTGCACATCAAAATCCGCCGCCTGAAGCAGCTTGAGCAGGATATTCTCTACGTCCTCGCCCACATAGCCTGCCTCGGTCAGGGTAGTCGCATCCGCAATGGCGAACGGCACACCCAGCATCCGGGCCAAAGTCTGAGCCAGCAAGGTCTTGCCCACGCCGGAGGGGCCCAGCAGCAGGACATTGGACTTTTGCAGTTCAACGTCTGCGCCCTTACCACCGCTCAGGATCCGTTTATAATGGTTATACACCGAGACAGCCAGAACACGTTTTGCCTCGTCCTGCCCGATGACATACTGATCCAGACCTTCCTTGATCTCAGCCGGGGTCTTGATGTTGACCGAAAGATTATCGGCCGTCTGGATCCGTGCCCGGCTTGCACTGCCCCGGTTCTGCGGGCCTCTGCCCGAACCGGAACGCTCCGGCTTATCCGAGAGCAGGTCATAGCACAGGCCGATGCACTCACTGCAGATATTGACCCCGGGGCCAATGATCATCCGCTCCACTTCGTCCTGATGCTTCCCGCAAAAGCTGCAAACCAGATCTTTTTCGTTTTTATCTCTGCCGGAATTGTTATTTGCCATAGCCTTTTTTCCTTATTGTTCTTCCTCAGCGGTGGGTAATGACCTCATCGATCAGGCCGTATTCCTTTGCTTCCAGTGCAGACATGAAATTATCCCGCTCGGTGTCGATCTGGATCTTCTCCAGCGGCTGGCCGGTATACTCGCTGAGCATCCGGTTCATCTTCTCACGGGTGCGCACCATGTGCTCTGCATGGATCTTGATATCCGTAGTCTGGCCGGACAGTCCGCCGCCCTGACCGCCGATCAGCGGCTGATGGATCATGATCTCGGAGTTGGGCAGAGCAAAACGCTTGCCCTTGGTGCCGCTTGCCAGCAGAAATGCGCCCATAGAAGCAGCCATGCCCATGCAGATGGTAGAAACATCGCACTTGATATAGTTCATGGTATCGTGGATGGCCATGCCTGCGCTGATGGAGCCGCCGGGGCTGTTGATATACAGGCTGATATCCTTATCCGGGTCCTGCCCTTCCAGGTACAGCAGCTGAGCCACCACAAGGCTGGCGGAGGTGTCATTGACATCCTCGCTCAGAACGATGATGCGGTCATTCAGCAGACGGGAGAAAATATCATAGGAACGCTCGCCATGTGCCGACTGTTCGACAACGTAAGGAACAAAACTCATAAAGTTCGCCTCCTGATACGAAAATGATTCTATTTGCAAAATTGACCGATACGGCAAAAGAAACAGGGCCGTATCGGTCAATTTTAACAACCTTTGCTCACAGGGCACGCTTTAAGCGTTACTCCCTGCAAATGCGGCCCAGGGGCTGAATTACTCAGCGTCCTCGGTCTTCTCAGTCTCAGCGGCCTTCTCCACGATGTTGGCGTGGCTCTTGATGAAGTCGATGGCCTTGTTGATTGCCAGATCCTTCTTCAGATCGTCAACGTTGACCAGCTCACGGACCTTGTCCTCTTCCATCTTGTACTGGTCAGCGATGCGCTCAATCTCAGCGGCGACCTCCTCCTCGGAAGCCTCGATGTTCTCAGCAGCGGCAACAGCCTCCAGAGCCAGACGGATCTTGACCTGCTTCTCAGCCTGCGGCATGAAGGAAGCACGGAACTGCTCCATGGTCTGGCCCATATACTTCAGGTAGTCCTCGAGACGCAGACCCTGCTGCTCCACGCGGAATGCGAAGTCATTGACCATCTCGTCCATGCGGGTCTCGTACATAGCCTGAGGGATCTCGCCCTCCATGCTGTCGATGACCTGATCAACCAGAGCGTTCTCAACAGCCAGATCGTCCTGCTTGTCCAGCTGCTCCTGATTGTTCTTGCGGATGGACTCCTTGAACTCTTCCAGAGTGTCGTACTCGGAGCAGTCCTTAGCCAGCTCATCATCCAGAGCGGGCAGCTCCTTGTACTTGACCTCGTGCAGCTTGATTTTGAAGACAGCTGCCTTACCAGCCAGCTCAGCAGCCTGGTACTCGGTGGGGAAGGTAACGTTCACGTCAAACTCCTCGCCGGCAGAGTGGCCAACGATCTGGTC
>CALDNF010000093.1 GCA_937917475.1 uncultured Faecalibacterium sp. | reverse complement strand
TAGTGCTGGCTGCGGGTGCCGTGGCCGCCCTCCCAGATGCGGCGGAAGGCGTACCCCACCGGGATGCCCTTGCCGTATTTGCGGCGGGTCAGGTTCCATGCCTCCATGGCCGCGATGGTGGTCCAGAGCACCGGACTGTCGGACTTGCCCCGGAACTCCCGCAGTGTCAGGGTGGTGCCGGTGCTGTAGGGCATGGGGGCGGTTTCGTTCAGGTTGGAATAGGTGTAGACTTTGTTTTCATAGGCGTCGTAGACGAGCAGCTTTGCCATAGCAAACCCTCCTTTCAGGTCTCACTGCATGAGCCGCTCTGGTCATAAAGGGCGGCCCAGGTCTCCCGGTTGACGGTGCCGGTCACTTCCAGCCCGGCCCGCTCCTGCGCAGCACGGACGGCGGACTCCTCCGCAGAGCCGTAGACCGAGTTTTCTGTGACATAACCCTCGCCGCAGTAGAGTCCGGCCCGGCCATTGAGCCATTGCTCGATCTGGTACACGTCCGGGCCGGTGCTTCCAAGGCCCATGGCCCGGCCCGGGTAAGCCAGATCCTGTGTCCCATCCCGGTCCGGGTTGGGGGTGGCAGCGGCCAGCTGAAGGCTCAGAGCTTCCACAGCGGTCCATGTCTCGGCGTCGGCCACACCGGTGGCGGGCAGGTTCAGCAGCTCCTGCACACTCCGGGTGGCGGCGGCGGTCTCGTTGGTGTACTGGTCGGAGAGGAGAGGGCTCTCCACGCTGTCATAATAGTAGGCAATGCGCTGAAGCAGGAGGGTGTAATAGAGGACGGCACTGCTGGTGCTGCCCACAGTCAGGGGCGTGCCGGGGTAGGGGAGACGTTCCAGCGTCACCACCGGGCCGGAGCTGCGGAGGACCGAGGCCTTGCCGTAAAGGGAATCCCAAGTGGTGCGTCCCACCACGCCGTCCACCGTGAGCCCGGCAAATTTCTGGTAGGCCCGGACGGCGGCTTCAGTCCCGGCACCAAATTGGCCGTCGATGGAAAGGCTGGGGATGCTGCTTTCGTAAGCACTCATGATATAAAGGTAGAATTGCAGTTCACGCACTGCCGTGCCGCTGGAACCCCGGCGGAGCACACCCGGGTATTCGCCGGGGCGGAGGCTGGAGGACAGCAGCCGGTTGGCGATGTCGTTGTAGACCTCATAGAGCTTGTTCCAAGTGGTGCGGCCCACGATGCCATCGCTGGTAAGGCCGAAATAACTCTGGAACTTCCGGACGGCGGCTGCCGTGGAGGAGCCGAATTTTCCGTCCACCGCCACATTGCTGAGAGAAGAATAGACCGTCCGTGCGATCTTGAGCCAGAACTGGATCAGCCGGACGTTCTGGCCGCTGTCGCCCTGCCGGAGCGGTGTGCCCGGGTAGGCGTTGGGAGTGCCATTGTCGGACTGGATGCTCCGGAACTGGTCGTAGAGCTCCTCCCATGTGGAGCGGCCCACTGCGCCATCTGGAGTCAGGCCGTATTTGCGCTGGAACGCCCGGACCGCTGCCGCTGTGCCGGAGCCGAACACTCCATCTACCGTGACGGAGGGAATGGAGGAATCGTATTGTGCGAGGGTGTTCAGCCAGAACTGCATCTGCTCGACGGAACTGCCGGTGGAGCCCTGCCGCAGAACGGTGCCGTTCCATGTGCCGTCTGAGAGGGTCCCGCTGGAAGTCTCTCCCTCGCTGGTCAGCTCGGCAAGGTCTTTGACCGAGACGTAGATATAGCTGATCTTGTACCATGTGCTGCGGCCCACAACGCCGTCGGCCGTCAGGTTGAACTGCTTCTGAAACGCCTTGACCGTGGCGGTCATTCGGGTGCCGAAGACGCCATCCACCGTCAGCAGCCCGAGGAAGGGATAATCCTTGGTGATCCGATTCAGCTGCCGCTGCAGGGTGTAGACCGCTGTGCCGGTGCTGCCCTGCCGCAGGGGCGTGCCGGGATAGCTTTCGGGGATGGACTGAATGTTGGAGGTGCGGACGATCTCGATGTCGTTTCCGTAGTAGTAACGTAAAATTTGCAGAGCATTCCGGCCCTGATTGGCCAGTGTCACCGTGCCCCACTGCTTGAGCCCGGGGCAGGTGACGGTTTTGCCATCGCAGTATTCGGAGTAATAGGGATTGACGGTGCCCGCCTTCCGCAGGTAGGTGTTGAAAATGTCGTCGGTCAGGCGGGTCATCACCTCAAAGACGGTGCGGCCATGGACATAATACTGATCGTAGCTGGTAGAGTTGGTGATGTTGAAGGTGTAGCCCTTGCTGGGGTACCACTCGGTGTAGATGCGGTTGAGGGCCAGCGAGATCTGGCAGTGGATGTTGGCCCGGAGTGCCTGTTCGGGCCAGGTGGGGTAAACTTCGCTGGACGCAACATTGGCGATATAATTCCGGAACGAGACGGTGACGTTCCGGGCGGAGGCCGCAGGCTTGCCCAGATGGACCGTGATATTTTTGGGGATGATGACCCGGTCCAGCACCCGGGGCTCACACCCTTCGGCGGGCTGGGAGCCGCTGCCTCCCTCTCCGGTAAAGAGGGCATGGGTGGGGATGATGATGGGCTCGACAGCGGCGGCCCGGGCCTCGCCGCTGTCAGGCAGCATCTCGGGCTGGGCCAGTGTCACCTGCCCGGGAAAGACCTGGATCCCCTCAATGCGCACCGTCCGCCAGCCGGGCTTGGATGCGGTGAGGGAACAGACGGCATAGGGCAGAATGGTGGTGTTATCCTCGTCGAAAGAAAGGGCACAGTCGGGAGTAGAAAGGGTTACATCGCCGCCGCTGCCCGTAGCATCGGTGATGCGGTGGATGGTAAAGCCGCTGCCGGTCACAAGGACAGTCACCCCTTCCACAGGGGCGGACTGCCGTGCCGCAAAGGTCTGGATGCGCAGGATTCCGGTTGCCATAACAATGTCTCCTTTGCTGATGAAATGGTGTCACCTGTAATCTATTCCGGCAGAGAAAAAAGGGTGACGTTTGGGTCTGTACGCAGCTCACGCACAAAAAATGTGTTTCTGTTTTTTGCAGTTTTCTTTAAATTTTATCATTCTTCAACAGAGTGAAGCAAATGTTTTTCATGTTTTTTGACTACAGTTCTTCACTTTTGAAGAAAAAACGATTCTTCTTCCATTGACATCTTTCTGTTTCAATGGTACAATATGTGACGTGTTAAGGATTTTGCGGGAGGAGCACAGACACAGACAGAGGGGTCTGTTTCTGCGCTCTTTTGTATTCTCTGGCAGAACAGTGAAGAGAAACTTCCGCAAAAGTGGGAATCTTGCAGGGCAAAAGGCCCTGCACCATGTGCCGAGGCACAGAAAAAATTTGGGAGGATAACACAATGAACGTCAACTATGAGTCTCATGCCATCAGCCGCCGCAGCTTCCTGAAAGCATCCGGTGTGGTTGGTGCCGCTGGCATCCTGGCAGCCTGCGGTGGCAGCTCGAACTCCGGTAGCGCAAGTTCTGCCGCATCCGGCGCAGCATCCGCACCCAACACCACCGGCGCAACCCCGCTGAAGGAGTTCATCTCCTGGGAGAGCTCCAACCGTGAGCTGGAGAGCTGGAATATGCTTTACAGCCAGCTGGCTTCCGACTCCAATGTCGTCTGTAACCT
>CALDNF010000092.1 GCA_937917475.1 uncultured Faecalibacterium sp. | reverse complement strand
CAGCATCAGCCGGGTGTTCAAGCGGGTGGCCATGAGCGAGGGCGGCTTCTCCGGCAAGGGAATGTTCGCCTCTATGGCATATCTGGTGGTAGAGTATGACGGCGGCAAGCAGAAACAGTGCAACTTCAAGGATGAGCGGGATGTGGACGCTCTGCTGGAAGTTCTGGCGAAAGAGCAGCCGCAGATCCGTCTGCTGAGCGAGGCGGGGGAGGAGACCCTCCGCCAGAAGGAGGCCGAAAAGGCCGCCCGGAAGCTGCCGGAACTGACCAAGGATGCTCAGCATACCGTCACGGTGCTGACCCGGGCCAAGGATTATCTGGATGCGAAACCGGAGCTGACCAAAGAACTGAGTCAGGCCGAGCGGCGGAAGCGTGCTCAGCTGCAAAGCAAGCCGGTGTATAAATATGTGGCCCTCATCATCAGTTTGTTTGGTGTTGTGGCGGCGGCCTATGGCATCCACTCGCTGCTGACCCATACCGGAAACTATGGCATCTACTTTGCTCTGTTTGGCTTTGCGGCTATCTTTCTCTTCTCCAGTTACAACATGATGCCCACTGCCCAGAATAACCATAAGTCCATCATGAAACGGGCGGAGAAAGCGGAACAGGCGGTGGAAGAGTATGTCAAGAAGTATCCGGGGGGCAGTTTCCCGGTGCCTGCCGTCTATGCGCACCCGGTGGTGCTGAAACGGATGATTGAAGCCGTGGAAGAGGGCCGGGCGGTTACCGTGCCCGAGGCTCTGGAAGCCGTGAAAGCCCGGCTCAAGGCCGTCAATGCCGATGTGCAGGTGGAACAGGAGGAATACGACGAGATCATTCAGATCAAGGCGATGTTCCTGAACCACGATTACGAATAAGAGTGAACCCTCTTCGTCCAAGCAAGATGAAGAGGGTTCTTTTTGCCTTGTGAAAGTGTGAAAATTGACGTATAATGAAATGTGTACAGTGTATGTAAGCAAAAATTAAAATGTGAAGGAGCGAACTTGTGAAGCAACGAAATGAGTCTTTGGATGTGATCCGAGCACTTGCGGCGTTTTGCGTAGTGGTCAATCATGCAACAGAATTTATCTATGGGATGAATTTGGAAAAATTTGATGGGATGACGTGGAGCAGCAGAAGCTTTTTCTTTTTGGCATTTACGTTTGGGAGAATCGGCGTTCCGCTTTTCCTGCTTCTGTCCGGTTATCTTCTTCTGCCGCATTATTATGATGCCGTAGGTGTGAAGAAATTTTATAAGCATAATTTTCTTCCGATGCTTGGGGTCTGGGAGATATGGGTGTTGATTTACTGTGTTTTTATTTCATGGCATTATCAAAAACCATTTGATATGGTGGAGTACATTCAGAAGGCACTGCTTCTGCGGCACGCAGGGTTGTCTCATGCATGGTATATGCCGATGATCATCGGGATGTATTTGTTTCTGCCGTATGTGGCGAATGTTCTCCATCAGGTAGATGGAAAGCTTCTTGGAGTTTTCATGTTGGTGGTGTATGCTTATTGTTTTGTAGCACCGAGTATGAGTTTGTATCAATCGGTGTTTCAAATTTACCCGGACAAATTGGTCTCTGCTCAGCCGGATTTGAGCTATGGTGGAAATTGTTACGGTCTGTATCTGGTGCTTGGTTATGCAATTGCACGGTATCAGGATAAAATAGAGCATCTCCTTTCGCAAGGACGGTATAAAAAACTTCTAATTTTAACAGGGGGGGGGTATACATCTGGACGGTTCTCTCGCAGATACTGTGCAGCATAAACCGTGTGTGGTATGCGGTCTGGTATAATTATTGCACGATGCCGCTTTTGGGTGCAGCAGTATTTCTTATTCTGCTCAATACTCGCTTGCCAAAACATTTGAATTACATTACGACACGCCTTTCCATCTGCTCGTTCGGAATTTATTTGTTACACGATATGGTTTTGATGCGTCTTGTGCAGAAAATTGGTATTCGGGGCGATCAATCCACAGAAGTCATTCTGCTGGCGGTTGGAACATATATTTTCTCATATTTGGTTGTGGAAATTTTGAGTAAAATTCCGCACGTGGGAATGTTGTTCTTGAAAAAGAGTAAATGAATTTTTTGCTTACATATGGAGAAAGAGTTCGCTGCGGGCGAACTCTTTTCTATTTTTTGCAGAAACTCCTGCCGAATTATAATAAAGCCAGAGGAAACAAAAAGGCCGACGCTGCGGGCTTGCAGCGTCGGCCTTTTACTTTTGCAGTTTATGCCGTCTGATGGCAGACCGGCTCATCGAAAATGGCCATGGACTGCTTGTAAACGTGGATGAAGTAGAGGATCTCCGCTACAGCGGTAAGTGTCCAGGAGCAGGGGTAAAGCAGATACAGAGAAGGAATGGTGTGGAAGTGGGCGAAGATGGTGTAGACCCAGATCACCCGGAACACACAGGAGCCCATGATCACGATGACGGTGGGCACTACGGTTTTGCCCAGCCCTCGGGAGGCGGCGATCGTGCAGTCCATAAAGGCGGAAATACAGTAGGCCAGTCCCATGACCTGCACCCGCTTCATGCCGGCATCGATGACGGCAGCTTCGGTGGTGAAGAGGGCGAGGAAGCTGCGGCCGAACAGGAAGAGAGAGCCGCCCAGCACCAGCCCTACGCCGAAGGAATAGGCCAGAGCGATGAAGTAGCTCTTCTTTACCCGGTCCTTCTTGCCTGCGCCGTAGTTCTGGCTCATGAAGCTTGCACAGGCCATATAGAATGCGGCCATGGCGTCGTAGATCATGTTGTCAGCGTTGGCGGCGGCAGAGTTGCCCTTGACCATCAGAGAGTCAAAGGAGTTGACACCGGCCTGAATGAAGAGGTTGGCAATGGCAAAAATGGCGTTCTGGAATCCGGCAGGCAGGCCCAGAGCAAGGATGCGTTTGGTCATGACGGGGTCCAGCCGGACGGCTTTGAAGTCCAGCGCATAACAGTCCTGCACCTGTGTCAGGGCATGGAGGATGAGTCCCGCCGAAACACACTGACTGATGGCACTGGCCAGTGCAACGCCCGCCACATCCAGTCGGCAGACGATGACAAAAAACAGGTTGAGCAGGATATTCAGCACACCGGCGATGCTCAGATACATCAGGGGCTTTTTGGTCTCGCCAATGGAACTGAACACGGCATTGCCAAAGTTGTACAGCGCAAGGGCAGGCATACCCAGAAAATAGACCCGCAGATAAAGGATAGCACCGGGCAGCAGGTCTTCTTTGGTGTTCAGCAGCCGGAGCAGAGCCGGGGAGCCCAGCAGACCGATGAGCAGCAGCACAAAGCCCGCAATGATGCTGACGATCAAAGCCGAGTGGACGGTCTTGTGCACGTCGTCCGGGTGGCGTGCGCCGTAGAAGCGGGCCACCAGCACGTTGATGCCGTTGCTCAGGCCGATCAGAAAGCCGGTAAACAGGGTGATAAAGATGCTGGTGGAGCCCACTGCGCCCAACGCCGTGGAGCCCGCAAACCGGCCCACCACCGCCACGTCAGACATATTGAACAGCACCTGCAGCAGGTTGGACAGGGCCAACGGCAGGCTGACCAGAAGGATCTGCTTAGCCAGAGGGCCTTCCGTCAGAGTTTTTGCAGTTGATTTCATATTCTCTTTCCTTTTTTGATCCAGACCATGCCCTCGCACACCGGGGCACTGATACTTATTATAAATCGAATCCCGGCGTTTGCAAGAGAGACAAACAAAAAACACCACATCTTTGCAGATGTGGTGTTTGGTGCAGTAAAGCAATCCAAATCCGAACCATTTCCCTTTGATGCAGCTTCCGCTGCTTCTCCAAAGGTGACAGTCTGTGTTCCTTCTTTATAGTTGAAGGTAATCAAAACCTTATCATCATACAGGTAAATCGAGTTAATGAACGTATCCACCAACGCTTGCCGCTGGTCTTTCTGGCTTATATCCAGCTTACGGAACCGCAGCAGCCAAAACCGGATGAACTCTTCGGTCACTTTCGGCTTTGCCAGCTTTTCTTCCGCGATGCGGATTTCAAGCTCACGCTTGGTTTCTTCGAGCTGCTCCAACCGTTCCTTGG
>CALDNF010000091.1 GCA_937917475.1 uncultured Faecalibacterium sp. | reverse complement strand
GCATCACCACGCTGGAAGACAAGAGCTGCGGCTGCGTCCAGAAGGGCGGCACGGCTCCTATCATGGACGTCATCGGCTACGGCGATCCCGTTGTTACCAAGGGTCTGAACATGCTGTACGGCCCTGGCAACGATCTCGTATCCGCTACGGCCATGACCGCAGCAGGCGCACACCTGATCCTCTTCTCCACCGGCCGGGGCACGCCCTTCTCGGCTCCGGCTCCCACTCTGAAGATCTCCACCAACACCCCGCTTGCCCAGAAGAAGAGCGGTTGGATCGATTTCAACACCGGCGTCATTGCCGACGGCGAAAAGACCATCGACGAGGCTGCCCACGATCTGCTGGATCTGGTCATCCGTGTGGCCAGCGGCGAGCAGACCAAGGCAGAGAAACACGGCTTCCGTGAGATCTCCATCTTCAAGGACGGCGTCGTTCTGTAAGCTAGGTTCACTTCATACAAAACGCATAGGCCCAGTCTGCCGCAAGGCGGCGGGCCTTGTGCGCATTTTAAACGGATCAAACGGAGGACTGAAATTATGAACCAGATCACCACCCAATACGTCACCGAGAACGGTGCCTGCTACGAGCAGTATGTCATCACCGACCCCGCCGCAAAGACGGCTCTGACCATCACCCCCGAGCGGGGCGGCATGATCACCGGCTTTACGCTGGACGGCGACGAGTATATCTGGACCCGCCGCCCCAACTTCTCTGAGTGCAACCGCCCCCGCTTCGGCGTGCCGGTGCTGTTCCCCAGCTGCGGCAACCCGGACAACGGTGTGCACATCTTTGACGGCAAGGCCTATCCCATGGAGACCCATGGCTTTGCCGACCTCTGCGCATGGGAAGTGGAGAGCGTGGGCCCCGATGGGGTAAGTCTGGTGCTGGAATCCACTCCTCTGACCAAGTTCCTCTATCCCTTTGACTTCACCCTGCTGGTGAACTACAACCTTGAGGGCAATAAGGCCACCATCAGCATGACCGTCATCAACGAAGGCGATAAGCCCATGCCCTTCAGCTTCGGCTATCATCCCTATTTTCAGGCTTCCAAGCTGGAAAATGTGGACTTTGACATCAAGTGTGCCACCTGCTCCGAGAACGCCAAGGGCGAGCAGCCTGCTGCCCCGGAGAAGATCACACTGACCCGCAAGGAGGGTGCAGACAACACCATCCGGCTGCTGACCGGCGTGGAGTTCCCCATGACCTTCACCGACAAGGGCAACGGCCACAAGGTCACCGTGGATGCGGACGAGACCTTTGAGAACGGCGTGCTCTGGCAGCAGGATGCGGAGAGCTTTGTCTGCATGGAGCCCTGGAACGGCTGGGCCAACAGCGTCAACGAAGAGGGAAAGCACGAGGTGCTGGAACCCGACGAGGCCATGACCAGCGAGTGGAGCATCACCATCGAGAAGGTGTGATGCCCGGCGCAGCCCCTTGAGATTGCCCCGTAAGCCCTGATAATGGCAGCTCTCTTTCCAATTCGTTGGAAAGGGGGCTGCTTTTTCAGTCCGGAACGGAAGAAATGCTATGGAAATCTGCACCGGGCTGCGATATAATAAAAAACGTCAAAAAATGATCAGAACCGGAAGAACACTTCCGGCAGAAAGGGAGGAATCCTGCCTTGAACAAAATGCTTGGCTACCTGCGGGAGTACAAGAAGGAAAGCATCCTTGCACCCCTGTTCAAAATGCTGGAAGCCACATTCGACCTGTTCGTGCCGCTGGTGATGGCCGACATCGTGAATATCGGCATCGCCGCCCATGACTTCCACTATATCCTTGCCCGCTGCGGCATCCTGCTGCTGCTGGCTATGATCGGCCTGACCTGCAGCCTGACGGCCCAGTATTTCTCGGCAAAGGCGGCCGTGGGCTACTCCACAGCCCTGCGCCATGCCCTGTTTGCCCATATCCAGACATTGAGCTTTACGGAGATGGACACCCTCGGCACAAGCACCCTCATTACCCGGATGACCAGTGACGTCAATCAGGTGCAGAGCGGCCTGAACCTCTTCCTGCGGCTGTTCCTGCGCAGCCCCTTTGTGGTCATTGGTGCCATGATCATGGCCTTTACCGTGGATGTGAAGGCTGCGCTGATCTTCGTCGTTGCCATCCCGCTGCTCAGCGTGGTGGTCTTTGGCGTCATGGTCATTACCCGGCCCCTGTACAAGACGGTGCAGAACCGGCTGGACCGGGTGCTGGGCCTGACCCGGGAGAATCTGACCGGCGTGCGTGTGGTCCGTGCCTTTGACAAGGAGCAGAGCGAGATCGACCGTTTTGAGGATGCCAACGCCCTGCTGACCAAGATGCAGCTCCATGTGGGCCACATCTCCGCCCTGATGAACCCTCTGACCTATGTCATCATCAACCTTGCGATCGTTGCCATCCTGTATGTGGGCGGCGTGGAGATCAATCTGGGCGGCATGGCCGCAGGCTCGGTCATCGCACTGGTCAACTATATGAACCAGATCCTCGTGGAGCTGGTCAAGCTGGCAAACCTCATCGTGCAGGTCAGCAAGGCTCTGGCCTGCGCAGGCCGTGTGCAGGCGGTGCTGGACACCAAGCCCGGCATGGAGTTCCCCAAAGAGCTGCTGGGGGAGGTGCCCGCCGACAAGTCCGGCGACGCCGTCCGCTTCGACCACGTTTCCCTGACCTATGCCGGGGCCGGTGATGCCAGCCTGTCCGACATCACTTTCACCGCTAAAAAGGGCCAGACCATCGGTGTCATCGGCGGCACTGGTTCGGGCAAATCCAGCCTCATCAGCCTCATTCCCCGGTTCTACGATGCCACCAAGGGCACCGTGGAGGTCTTTGGCCGTCCGGTGCAGGAGTACCCCCGGGAGAAGCTGCGGGGCAAAGTGAGTGTGGTCATGCAGAAGGCCCAGCTCTTTGGCGGCACCATCCGCTCCAACCTGCTCTGGGGCAATAAGAACGCCACCGATGATGAGCTCTGGGCGGCTCTTGAGACCGCACAGGCCGCAGAGTTCGTCCGCTCCAAGCCCATGGGGCTGGATGAACCGGTGGAGCAGGGCGGCCGGAACCTTTCCGGCGGCCAGAAACAGCGTCTGACCATCGCCCGGGCTCTGGTGGGCAGGCCGGATGTGCTGATTCTGGACGACAGTGCCTCGGCTTTGGACTACGCCACCGATGCCGCTCTCCGGAAGGCTCTTGCCGCTCTGCCCGGCGGGCTCACTGTCTTTATCGTCAGCCAGCGTGCGGCCAGCCTGCAGCACGCTGACCAGATCGTGGTGCTGGACGACGGCCATATGGTGGGTCTTGGCACCCACGCCCAGCTGCTGGAAAGTTGCCCGGTCTATCAGGAGATCTATGCCAGCCAGTTCAAGAAAGGGGATGCGGAGAAATGAGCGCAAAAGCCAAAGCAAAACTGACTCCCGAGCAGCGCAGCGCAACCCTCCGGCGAGTGCTGGGCCGCATCAAACCTTATAGTTTTTATGTGGTATGCAGCCTGATCGTGGCCGCCGTCAGCGTGGCCGCACAGCTGTATATCCCGATCCTCTGCGGCAATGCCATTGATTTTATGCTGGGCAAAGGCAATGTCCAGATGGCCGCTGTGATGAAGATCATCGTGGAGATCCTGGTCATTGCCCTGATCGCTGCCTTTGCCCAGTGGCTGCTCAGCGTCTGCAACAACCGGATCACCTTCTCGGTCAGCCGGGACCTGCGGAATGCCGCCCTGCGCAAGATCCAGTCCCTGCCCCTGTCCTATCTGGACAGCCACCCCTCCGGCGATATCGTCAGCCGGATGGTGGCCGATGTGGACACCTTTGCCGACGGTCTGCTCATGGGCTTTACCCAGCTGTTCTCGGGCCTGCTGACCATCTTCGGCACCCTGCTGTTCATGCTGCGGGAGAATGTGCCCATCACGTTGGTGGTGGTCTGCATCACCCCCCTCAGCCTTGTGGTGGCAAGTTTTCTTGCCAAGCGGAGCTATGGCTACTTCCAGAGCCAGAGCAAAGTCCGGGGCGAGCAGACCGCTCTGGTCAATGAGATGATCGAGGGTCAGAAGGTGGTGCAGGCCTTTGGCCATGAAGCCGAGAGCCTTTCCGCCTTTGACGAGGTGAATGACCGGCTGCAGGACGTGAGCCTGAAAGCCATCTTCTTTTCCAGCCTGACCAACCCCGCCACCCGGTTCGTCAATAACATCGTCTATGCCGGCGTGGGTCTTGTGGGTGCAATTTATGCCGTCCGGGGCGGCATCACCATCGGTCAGCTGAGCATCTTCCTCAGCTACGCCAACCAGTACACCAAGCCCTTCAACGAGATCTCCGGCGTGGTCACCGAGCTGCAGAACGCTCTGGCCTGCGCCGCCCGGGTCTTTGAGCTGCTGGATGCCGAGGATCAGATCCCCGAAGCTGACAATGCCGTGGTGCTGGCCCCCGACGGTCATGTGGAGCTCAAGGACGTTTCCTTCCGTTACCTGCCCGACCGTCCCCTCATCGAGGGACTGAATCTGGACGTCAAGCCCGGCCAGCGGATCGCCATCGTCGGCCCCACCGGCTGCGGCAAGACCACCCTCATCAACCTGCTCATGCGGTTCTATGACGTGAACGGCGGCAGCATCAGCGTTTCCGGTACCGATATCCGGAATGTGACCCGGGCTTCCCTGCGGGGCAGCTACGGCATGGTGCTTCAGGATACCTGGCTCCGGGCCGGCACCATCCGGGAGAACATCGCCTACGGCAAGCCCGATGCCACCGACGAAGAGGTGATTGCCGCAGCCAAGGCGGCGCACGCCCACAGCTTCATCCGCCGCCTGCCGGACGGCTACAACACCGTGATTGCAGAGGACGGCGGCAACATCAGTCAGGGCCAGAAGCAGCTGCTCTGCATCGCCCGTGTCATGCTCTGCCTGCCGCCGATGCTGATTTTGGACGAGGCAACTTCTTCCATCGATACCCGCACCGAGGTGCGGATCCAGGCGGCCTTTGCCCAGATGATGAAGGGCCGCACCAGCTTCATCGTGGCCCACCGCCTGTCCACCATCCGGGAGGCAGACGTGATCCTTGTGATGAAGGATGGTCATATCATCGAACAGGGCGACCACGATACCCTTCTGGCCAAGGGCGGCTTCTACGCCAAGCTCTATAACAGCCAGTTCGAGGGCGTGGAAACCTGATCACCGCCCCTGCATAAAACCTGATACAAACAGCACAGCCCCCGGCGAGATGAATCGCCGGGGGCTGTTTTTGGATAGAAAAACCCGCACTGCGGCAAAGCAAAACGCAGTGCGGGAATGAGGATAGCTTAACAGTTCCGATGCTCACTGCACAGGGCAGGAGCAGGGAGATTCAGGGGAGATCAGCGGGCGACGGTGTACTTGTGCAGGGTCTTGCGGACGGCACCGGTGCCGTTGTAGAGCTCCTTGACCATGCCCTCGATCTTCTCACCCAGACCAACGGCGTACAGATCCACGCCAAAGACATCAGCACGGCTGTAGAGCTTCTTCAGGCAGCTGAAGTCCTGCTCGCCTTCCTTGACTTCCAGCGGAGCCACGATGGCCTGCAGCTCTTCCAGCAGGGGATCGGGAGAGATCTCAAAGGGCTTGCCGTTGTCGTCCACACCCTTGAGGTAGCGGGCGTAACCGGCCAGAACCAGCGGGATCAGCACCAGATTGCTCTTGTCCAGACCACGCTTCTCGTAAGCTTTGATGGTCTCGCCGAAGCGGATGGCCAGCTTCTGGGAAGTGTCGGTGGCAATGCGCTGAGGAGCATCCGGCATGAAGGGGTTGGGCAGGCGGCGGTTGATGACGGCACCGATGAACTCATAGGGGTTCAGCACGCCGGGATCGACCACCACGGGCATAGCCTCGATGTAGCCGATCTTCTGGATGAAGGGGCGCAGGTCTTCGTCGGCCATCTCGGCAGAGATGAGGGTGTAATCCAGCATGCAGCCATAGATGGACATAGCGGTGTGCAGGGGGTTCAGGCAGGTGCAGACCTTCATCTTCTCGATCTTGTCCACGGTCTCACGGTCGCAGTAGAGCACGCCGCCCAGCTCCAGCGGGGGCCGGCCATTGGTGTAGTGGTCCTCGATGCAGAGATACTGAGTCTCCTCAGCATTGACGAAGGGAGCGGTGAAGGTGTGCTTCTCGGTGACGATGGTGTAGTTGTCCTCAAAGCCGTCGTCAGCCAGCATCTTCTGCACCTTTGCGTCGGGGCGGGGGGTGATCTTATCGATCATGCTCCAGGGGAAGGTGATCTTGGTCTCGTCCTGCACATAGGCCAGGAACTCAGCAGGCACCAGACCCTGCTCCACCCACTTGGAAGCGTAGGCGAAGACGGCGTTCTTGACCTTGTCGCCGTTGTGAGAGCAGTTGTCCATGCTCTGCACGGTCAGGGGCAGGGCACCGGCCTTGAAACGCTCATACAGCAGAGCGGTGACCTTGCCCATGGCCAGAACAGGGGTCAGGCCCCGCTCCAGATCGGCAGGAGCCACGCTGTAACCCTTTTCGGTGATGGTGAAGGAGATCATCTGAAGAGAAGGTGCAGTGAAGATCTCCACCAGACGGGCCCAGTCCTCGGTGAAGGAGGGGTCAGCCTTCAGGCTCTCGGTGACGGAAGCGATGACCTTCTTCTCGATGTCGCCGGTGGACTTCAGGCAGACCAGCAGGCTCATGTTGTCGTAGGGACGATAAGCCTTGTCGATGATCTCATAGTCAAAGCTCTCGGCCACGATGACGCCCCGGTCATACTTGCCGCTGTTCAGAGCCTCGTTGAGGATGGCAGCGGGGAAGGCACGGAAGATGTTGCCTGCGCCGAAATGGACCCAGGTGGGCTCGGCGTGGGTCTTGGCCTTGACGGCCTCCACATCAAACTTGGGCAGCTCGTAGCCCTTTTCTGCCCACTCGGCGGACAGATTGCCGTTCTTGATATCAGCAAGCTTCATAATAGTGCTCAGCCTTTCTTTTTCTCTTCATCCAGACGGTCCAGCAGATCCCAGACACCCAGCATATACTGGATGCCCAGTGCACGGTCATACTTGCCGTAACCGGGACGGCAGTTGCCGGGGCCTTCCTCCCAGAGCTGACGGCCATGGTCGGGGCGGATGTAGCCCTCGAAGCCGCAGTCATGGTAAGCCCGCAGGATCTCAATGATGCCGGTCTCGCCGCAGCAATCCCGGTGAGCGGCCTCAGAGAAGTCGCCGTTGGGGAAGTGGTGAATGTTGCGGATGTGGGCAAAGGCGATCCGGTCGCAGTGCTTCCGGACGATCTCAGCCACGTTGTTGTTGGGGTTTGCATTCAGGCTGCCGGAGCAGAGGGTCAGGCAGTTGTACTCGTCATCCACCATGCTCAGGAAGCGGTCGATGCTCTCGGCATCCACCAGCAGGCGGGGCAGGCCGAAGATATCCCAAGGGGGATCGTCCATGTGGATGGCCATCTTGATGTCGCACTCACGGCAGGTGGGCATCAGAGCTTCGAGGAAGTACTTGAGGTTCTCCCACAGCTTCTCCTTGGTAACAGGAGCATAGGCCTTGAACAGCTCGTCCAGCTTTGCCATCCGCTCCGGCTCCCAGCCGGGGAAGGTCATGTGGTACTTCTCGGTAAAGGACATGATGTACTCGGCCATGGCCTTGTAATCATTCTGGATCATGTCCTTCTGATAGAACAGGGCAGTGGAGCCGTCGCCGACGGGGTGGAACAGGTCGGTGCGGGTCCAGTCAAAGATGGGCATGAAGTTATAGCAGATAACCTTGACGCCGAACTTGGACAGATTGCGGATGCACTGCTTGTAGTTCTCGATGTATTTATCCCGGGTGGGCAGGCCGATCTTGATGTCATCGTGGACATTGACCGACTCAACCACGTCCATGTCGAAGCCGTAGGCGTGGATCTGATCGGCGACTTTCTGGATCTCGTCGATCTCCCAGATCTCGCCGGGCATCTTGTTGTGCAGTGCCCAGACGATGCTGGTCACGCCGGGGATCTGCTTGATGTCGCTGAGGGTGATGGGATCGTTGCCTTCACCGTACCAACGCCAACCCATTTTCATAGGCATAGTGGGGTCCTCCTTGTGTTGTTCCCTTCGCTTTTGGGCGCAGCAACCGCTGCGTCTCTTCTCGTCTTATATTCTAATATATCAGTTTGAACTTGGCAATTGACGTTTTGACATTTTTTAGAGTTTTTTCTTGTATACTTTAGACAAAAAGACGATTGCAAATCGGAAATTCCAATTTTTGCAATCGTCTGAGATGTAAAATCTGATTTAGCCTTCAATAAAATAATCCGGATGATGCCTGCGGGCCTGCTCCACCGAGAGCTTGTACCGGTTGAGATGGTCGCTCAAAGCCCGGCTCACGTCCTCCTCCGTACCGTGAAGGACCGCTTCAAGGATGCGGGTGTGAGCGGCGCAGACCGATTTGTTCTCCTCGGTCTGAAGGCTGAACTTGCGCAGCCGCTCGATGTGCTGGAACGTGGACAGCATATGGTCAAAGTGGGCTTCCATCCCGCAGATCTCAAAGGCTTTGCGGTGAAAGGCATTGTCCAGATCCAGCATCCGGGTCTCCCGGTCCGGGGCGTCGGAGGTGCGTTCCAGACTGCGGTACTGCTCAATGTTCTGCCGGTAGGCGGCCTCCTGTTCCGGGGTCAGCCTGCCCCGGATGCGGTCCAGAATTTCCTTTTCCAGCGTGAAACGGGCAAACTGCTCCATCTCCATCAGCTTTAAGTCGATGGGGGCCACATGGGTGCCGCTCTGGGGTTTGATGCTGACCATATGGGCGATGTTGAGCATGATCAGAGCTTCCCGCATGGGGGTGCGGCTGATCCCCAGCTCCTGTGCCAGCAGGCGGTCATTCAGCTCGTCGCCGGGCTTGAGCTCCATGGTGATGATTCGGCTCCGGATCGTCTCATAGGCGATCTCCCGTGCACTTTTTGCTGCCATCCTTGCCGCTCTCCTCTACTTTAAATGTAATATATCAGTGACAAGTTCATTGTACCCGGCAGAAAACCCTCCGTCAAGAGGATTGCAGCAAAACGCAGGCAAAAATTACACTTTTTGACGGCTGGGGCGGTAGAGCACCGGCACCCAGACCGCCACAAGGGCAAGGCCGCAGACCACATCGATGATGGAGTGCTGCTTGGTGAATACGGTGGAAGCGCAGATCAGCCCGGCCCAGACCCATGCCAGCACTTTCAGGCCGGGGCGGCCTTTGGCAAGCTTGCTCTGAGAGAACGCCAATGCCATGCAGCCGGAGCTTTGGCAGTGGATGGAGGGGCAGACGTTCACCGAAGCGTCGGCCTTCCAGAGCAGCTGCATCACCCACATGGCGGGGTTGCTGCGGCCGATCTCCTCTGCGGTGGGGCGGATGTCCAGCCCGTTGGGCAGGAGCATATAAAGGATCAGGCAGAAGGTCATCCCCGAGAACATCATCAGGCAGAGCTTGTCATAGCTTTTGGGCTGTGACCCCCGCCAGCAGCAGAAACCAGCTGCAATAGGGGATGACGAACCATTCATTAAAAGGAATGAGGTCGTCGATGGGGGAGTGGATGATGTACTTGGGGTCCTTGATGGTAAGATCCAGCCAGAAGAACCAGATGAGGTAGATCACCCAGTAGAGCTGGAACCAGAGATGCGGGCGGCAGTTGGCCCGCAGTTTTTGGATATTCATGGTCATTCTCCTGTGATTTTGATTCTGAGACGTTTTATTTTACCACAAAGCCTGCTCTTGCGCAAATGAAAATGGTAGTATACAATAAAAGGAAGAAACATACTTTCTCCGGCAGAGGCCGGAGGATACGGATCAATAAAGGAGACATCATGGCAAAACCGACCTTTCCCATCCGTCTGGTGGCACTGGATCTGGATGGAACTCTGCTTACCCACCACAGCGGCATTTCGCCCCGGACAAGGCAGGCCATTGCCGAAGCCGCAGCCCACGGCGTGGTGGTGCTGCCCGCCACCGGACGCCCGCTGGGCAATCTGCCGCCCACCGTGGCCCAGCTGCCCGGGGTCCGCTACGCCCTGACCTGCAACGGCGCAGCCGTCTGGGACCTTGGCAGCGACCCGCTGGGCTGCGTTTACAGCCGCTATGCCAACGCCGCAGAGCGGGAGACCAGTGAGCCGGAATGCATCATCCGGGATGTCTTTCCGGTGGAAAAGGCCCGGGAGGTCTTCGCACTTTACCGGCAGTACCATGGGGAGCTGAGCATCTTCTCCAATGGACATTCCCTGAAAGACCAGTACGGTTTGCAGCATCTGGTGGACCGGTTCAGCAAAAAACGCTCCACCGAGGCCCAGCAGCCCAACGACGGACGCTTCATCGTGGTGCGTGACTATGACGAGTGGATGAGCCGCCATGCCCATGAAGTGGAGAAGTTCTGTATGTTTTTCGACACGGCGGAGGAGGCACAGGAAGCTCTGCCCCGGTTCCGTGCGCTGAAAAACGTGGAGGTGGTGCAGGGCTCCCCGGATAACATCGAGGTGACGGCACAGAATGTGGACAAGGGCGAAGCTCTGCTGGCCCTTGCCGCCCGGCTGGGCATCCCCCGGGAAGCCACCGCCGCCATCGGCGACAGCGAGAATGACCGGGCCATGCTGGAAAAGGCCGGTGTGGCCTGCGTCATGGCCAACGGGATGCCCCACATCAAGGCTCTGGCCGACCTTGTGAGCGAAAATGACTGTGACCACGATGGCGTAGCCGAGCTGTTTGAGCGGCTCAAACTCTGAACCTTCGGCATTTTTGTGCAATGTATACAAGCTCTTATGCAAAACATTGTGCTTGTTGAGCATTACCAAACTTCCCGCCGTAGTTTATACTAATATTACAAGCGTCCGGTAGGGGCCGGTATGCCCAAATGGGCCCCCCGCCGGACCCGGAACTAAAAGTTAAAAGGAGAAATGCGTTATGAATCCCATCGTAGAAAAGGTCTATCAGATCGGCATTATCCCTGTTATTGCTTTCAACAGCGTTGATGAGGCCCTGCCCCTGTGCAAGGCTCTGTCTGAGGGCGGCCTGCCCGCAGCTGAGGTCACCTTCCGCACTGCCTGTGCAGAAGAGTGCATCCGCAAGATCCACGAGGAAATGCCCGAGATGCTGCTGGGCGCAGGCACTGTCCTGACCTGCGAGCAGGCTGACCGTGCTATGGCAGCCGGTGCTTCCTTCATTGTTGCTCCCGGCTTCGACCCCGAGGTCTGCAAGCATGTCATCGACAAGGGCGGCATCATGATGCCCGGCACTGCTTCCGCAGGCGAGATGCAGCAGGCTATGAATCTGGGCTGCGAGGCCCTGAAGTTCTTCCCCGCTGAGGCAAACGGCGGCGTGGGTATGCTGAAGAACATCGGCGCAGCCCTGAAGGGCGCACGCTGGATGTGCACCGGCGGTGTCAATGCCAAGAACGTCAACGATTATCTGGGCTATGACCAGATCTTCGCTGTGGGCGGCA
>CALDNF010000090.1 GCA_937917475.1 uncultured Faecalibacterium sp. | reverse complement strand
TCTTTTCGAGGCCATCCTTCATCTTGTCTTTTTCTTTTTTGCCAAATCCAAAGAGTCCCATGGGTTCTCTCCTTTATTTTTGCAGGCTCTGCCCTTTCCAGCGGAGCCCGCCATTTCACGGTGTACCCTTCACGCCGGCCGTGCGAAACACGGACTGAGAGGGTTATTTCTATTATACCTGCGTTACCATCTCTGCGTCAACCTGTTCCAGATCAAGTTTGAGCAGGCGGGACACGCCGTCCTCCTGCATGGTGACACCGTAGAGGATATTGGCCGCTTCCATGGTGCCCCGGCGGTGGGTGATAACAATGAACTGTGTCTTATCGCTGACCCGCCGCAGATACTGCGCAAAGCGGCCCACGTTGGCATCGTCCAGTGCAGCTTCGATCTCATCCAGAATACAGAAAGGTGCCGGGTTGACGGCCAGAATGGCAAAGTAGATGCTGATGGCCACCAATGCCTGCTCGCCGCCCGAAAGGGCTTCGAGGTTTTTGATGACCTTGCCCGGCGGGGCCACCCGGATGCCGATGCCGCTGGACAGCACATCGCTTTCATCTTCCAGCACAAGGCTGGCTTCGCCTCCGCCGAACAGCTCGGTAAACACCCGGCCAAAGTTTTCGTTGATGGCCCGGAAGCTGTCGGAGAAGATCTCCCGCATCTGGCGGCTGAGCCCTGCGATCATCCGCAGCAGCTCATTCCGGCTTTCCTCCACATCGGTGACCTGACGGCTGAGTTCATCGTAGCGGGCCTTGACTTCCTTGTACTCGTCAATGGCTCCCACATTGACGCTGCCCAGCGCACGGATCTTGTTCCGCAGGTCAGCCACCTGTGCCCGGAGGGCGGGCAGGCTGCCGAACTCCACACAGAGCTCTTCGGCCTGACTCACGGTGAGCTGATATTCATCCCAGAGCTTTGCGGCAGTCTTGTCGTATTCATCCTCGGCGGCGGCTTTCCGCTCGGCAAGGCGGGCCATCTCCCGGCTCATCTCTTCCCGGCGTTCGGCAGCGGCTTTGTTCCGGGCAAGAGCGGCGGTCTCCGCCTGCTGCCGGCTCAGCCGCTCCTGCGTTGCCTGCCGGATCTCTTCTTCCTTCCGGGTGATCTCGGCGGTGCTGTCGGTCTTGGCCCTGCGGATGGAATCGATCTCTTTCCGGCAGCTGTCGCTCCGGGCGGCAAGAGCCGCAAGGCTCTCTTCCAGCGCAGCCTTCCGGCTGGCGGCATCCCTCGTCCGCTGTTCCAGAGCGTCGATCTGACTCTGGGCCAGCTCGGCGTCTTTCTGGCGGGTCAGCTGTTCCATCCGCTTTGCGCTGATCTGTTCCGAAAGCTCCTTCTGCTGTGCAAGGAAAGCATCGTCTCCCTCGGCCAGACGGCTGAGCTCTGCGGACTTCTGTTCGATCTCTGCTGCAAGTTCTGCATCCCGGGCATCGGCCTGCGCCGCCTTGTCCCGGCTGGCGGCAAGCTGTGCTTCCAATCCGGAACGCTCGGTGTCCCGCCCGGCAAGAGCGGCATCCAGCTGGGCCAGCTGCCCTTCCAGACGTTTTTTCTCCGCCTCCGCCCGGGCCCGGTCTCCTGCCGCCGTGATCTGCTCACTGTTGGCGGCGGTGAGCTCTGCGGCCACAGCGTCGGCCTGTTCCTTGCAGCGGTCGGTCTTTTCCTCAGCGGCAAGGCAGGCTTTCTGGAGCTCTGCGGCCCGGATGCGCAGCTCGTCCATCTCCTGACGACGGGTAAAAAGTCCCGCCGAACGCTGGACGCTGCCGCCGGTAAAGCTGCCGCCGGCGTTGATGACCTGACCATCCAGCGTGACCACTTTATTGTGGTAACCCAGCTCCCGGGCGGTGCGGGAGGCTTCGTTGATCTCGTCCACCACCACGATCCGGCCCAGCAGGCTGGAAACGATGTTGGCATACCGGGCATCGGCCTGCACCAGACTGGATGCCAGCCGGGCCGAGCCGGACAGCCGTCCCCGGAACACGCCGGGCTGGACGGTATCCAGCGGCAGGAACGTAGCACGGCCTGCGTTCTCGCTTTTCAGCAGGGCAATGGCAGCTTTGGCGGCGGCTTCGTTTTCCACCACGATGTTCTGCAATGCCCCGCCCAGAGCCGTCTCAATGGCGTTCTCCCGGCCCGGCTGCACCTTCAGAATGGCGGACACCGGCCCGATGATCCCCCGCAGACGCCGGGTTCCTGCGGCCCTCATAACGGTCTTGACCGAGTTCTGGTAACCGTCCATGTTCCGTTCCAGTTCTTTCAGGACGGAGAGCCGCTGCCGTGCGGCATCCAGCTCCCGGCCCAGCTTCTGCTCTGCGGCATCTGCTTCGTCCAGAGCGGCACGGCGGTTTTTCAGTTTGAGCTCCAGCCCGGAGCGGACGTTTGCCAGCTGCTTTTCGTTTTCTTCCAGCATCTTCTGATACTGGATGGTGTCGGCAAGGTCCTTTTTTGTCTCCTGCTGCTGAGCTTCCAGCTCTTCCCGGCCTGCGGTCAGCGCGTGCAGACGCTCTTCGGCGGCATGGGCAGCAGCTTCGGCAGCAGCCTTTGCCACCTGCGCATCGGTGCGCTGGGCAGAAAGGTTTGCCGTCTCCACCCGCAGCTGATCCCGGCGGGCCCCGCTGGCGTTGTTCTCGGTGGTCATCCGGAGCAGCTTCTGGTTCAGTTCATCCAGTTCCTGTGCCAGCTTCTGCCCGGCTTTTTCCATGGATGCGGCCACGGCCTGCTGCCGGGCAAGGGCAGCGGCAGCTTCGGTGCCGTCCTGCTCCCCGGCGGCGATCTGGGCCCGGAGGTCGGCTGCGTTCTCCTCGTTGCGGAGGATGTCGTTTTCCAGCACGGCGATCCGGCTCTCGCTGCCGCTGATCTGCTCGGTGATGCTGCGGATATCCCCATTCAGGCGTTCCACGGCGATGGTCAAACGCTGCGCCTGCATCCGGATCTCCTCAGCCTCGGCTTCGGCGGCTTTGGCTTCCCGGTCAGCCTTCTCATAGTCGGCCTCGGCGGTCTCGTAATCCCGCACCTGCTGGCGGACGGCCTCCCGGGCACGGTGGACACCGTCGGTCCAGAGGGTGACTTCCAGCGTCCTGCGCTGTTCGCTCAGTTCCAGAAACTTCTGAGCCTTTTCGCTCTCTTTGGCCAGCGGGCCCACCCGGCTTTCCAGCTCTCCGAGGATGTCCCGCAGACGCTCCAGATTCTCGGCAGCCGCAGCAAGCCGCCGCTCGGCTTCGTTCTTGCGGTAGCGGTACTTGGCAATGCCGCAGGCTTCCTCAAAAATTTCCCGCCGCTCACTGCTCTTGGCCGAGACGATCTCGGCGATCCGGCCCTGTCCGATGACGGAATAGCCGTCCCGGCCGATGCCGGTGTCCAGCAGCAGCTCATAGACATCCCGCAGGCGGCAGACCTGCCCATTGATGCTGTACTCACTCTCGCCGGAGCGGTAGTATTTGCGGCCGATCACGGCTTCGTCGGCGTCCAGATCCAGGGTGTGGCTGCTGTTGTCCAGCATCAGCCGCACCATGGCAAAGCCCATGGCTCCCCGGCGGCGGGTGCCGCCGAAGATCACGTCCTCCATCTTGCCCGCCGCACGCAATTGGCGGGTGCTGGTCTCGCCCAGCACCCAGCGCACGGCATCCGACAGGTTGGACTTGCCTGAGCCGTTGGGGCCCACCACGGCGGTGACGCCCTCATCGAACCGGATCTTTACTTTATCGGGGAAGCTCTTGAAGCCCTGGATCTCCAGTTCTTTCAAAACCATGGTTTACTTTTCCTTTATCACGCCCAGAAGCTTGAGGGCTTCCCGGGCGGCGTGCTGTTCGGCCAGCTTCTTGCTGCGGCCCTCGCCCCGGGCCACCTTGTCGGAGTTGAAGCGGACGGCCACCACGAAATGCTTGTCGTGGTCAGGGCCGGTCTCTTCTTCCACCACATAGCTCAGCCGCTCTTCCGGGTTCTGCTGCACGATCTCCTGCAGACGGGTCTTGTAATCGGCCTCGGCGTGCTTGCCTTCGGTGATGAAGGGCAGGATGAAGTTCTTTG
>CALDNF010000089.1 GCA_937917475.1 uncultured Faecalibacterium sp. | reverse complement strand
TCGATCTCGACCTCGAACAGGCTCTTCGGGACCATCATAACGACGTCTGCGAACATCTGCACGAAGCGGCGGTAGCAGTCATATGCAAAGCGGGGGTTGTTGGTCTTCTTGGCCAGACCCTCAACAGCCTGATCGTTCAGGCCCAGGTTCAGGATGGTGTCCATCATGCCGGGCATGGACTGACGTGCGCCGGAACGGACGGAGACCAGCAGGGGGTTCTCGTTGTCACCGAAGGTCTTGCCGGTGATCTTCTCCAGACCCTTGACGTGCTCAAAGATATCAGCGGTGATCTCATCGTTGATCTGGCGGCCGTCAGCATAATACTGAGTGCAGGCCTCGGTGGTAATGGTAAAGCCCTGCGGAACCGGCATGCCGGCTGCAGTCATCTCTGCCAGACCTGCGCCCTTACCGCCCAGGATATTCTTCATGGTGGTCTTGTCGCCACCGAAGGCTTCGTTGCCCTCGCTGAAGTAGTACAGATACTTTTTGCTCATGCGTTGTTTACCTCCCAATCGTGACCGCCGAAACAGGTGTTCCGTCGGTCTCATCGTTTGCTCCGTCTTGGATACGATGAACATTTGTGATGTTAATGCCTAATCATTATACCAGAAAATCCCCCTCTTGCCACCGTGCAAAATACCGAAATTGATTGATAAATTTTGTGCAATCCCTTGCATTTTCCTAAGTTTTTCGGTAATATAAAATGGGAAAGATTTCGAGAGGTTTTTCACTTTTCATGAAGAAATTCGCTCATCTTGGATACAACTAATTATCCAATAAATTTGTTGCAGGAGGCATTTGTCATGAATACACAACTTGCTGCCGCCCGTGCACAGCTGGACGCCGCCGAAGCAAAGCGGGAAGAAATCCTGCTGCGCCACATCGCCAACGGCGTAGTCATCGAGAGCCGCACGGTGGAGATCGATGAAAGCGTCGT
Source organism: uncultured Faecalibacterium sp. (assembly GCA_937917475.1). Classification (GTDB taxonomy): domain Bacteria; phylum Bacillota; class Clostridia; order Oscillospirales; family Ruminococcaceae; genus Faecalibacterium. The sequence continues at coordinate 4,755 of CALDNF010000089.1, read as the reverse complement.
CATTGCACCGGGTGCAAAGATTCTGTCCGGCACCATCCTTCGGGGCAGCACCGTCATCGGGGCGGGTTGCGTCATCGGCCCCAACAGCCTGATCGAGGACAGCCGGATCGACGAGGGCACTACCGTCAACGCCAGTCAGGTCTACAGCTCTCACCTCGGCCCCCACAATAATATCGGTCCTTTCACCCATGTGCGGGTCAACACTGTCACCGACTACGGTGTGCATCTGGGTGCCTATGTGGAGACCAAGAACTCCAACTTTGCCCGGGGCAACACAGTGAGTCACCTGACCTACATCGGCGACAGCGACGTGGGCAAGTACTGCAACTTCGGCTGCGGCACCGTCACCTGCAACTACGACGGCAAGGATAAGTTCCGCACCCAGATTGGCGATTACTGCTTCATCGGCTGCAACACCAACCTTGTGGCCCCGGTCAAGGTAGGCGACGGTGCCTACACCGCCGCCGGCAGCACCATCACCAAAGATGTGCCCGCCGCCGCCCTTGGCATCGCCCGGGAGCGTCAGACCAACCTTGATGGCTGGGCCGAGCCCAAGATGGAAGCCTATATCGCCAAAAAGCAGAAGCTGGAAGCTGAGCAGAACAAATAACCGCCTCTGTCTCTTATAATGTTCATGCGCAGGCGTGTAATATAGCAGCGACCGCTCTCCTGACGTTTGTCGGGGGAGCGGTTTTTCCATTTCAGCTTCCCTGACTCCTTCCGTCACAGCAGCACCGTGACGGAGAGGGCGATTCTTCAAAATCTGTATCTTTTTTCACAGCGGCGTGTTATAATGAAGTGTTGCGAAAACCGCACAGCAAAAACACCAACAGAAAAGGCAAAATACTATGAATTCAAACGACATCTGGCTGATCGCCGGTCTGGGCAACCCGGAACCGAAGTACGACGGCACCCGCCACAATGCAGGCTTTGCAGCTCTGGACTATCTGGCCGGCAAGTGGGGCATTGGGGTCAGCAAAACCAAGTTTCAGGGCCTGTGGGGACAGGGCGATGTAGAGGGCCACAAAGTGGTCCTGCTCAAGCCCCTGACCTATATGAACCTTTCGGGCGATTCCATTGCACCGCTGGCAGGCTTTTTCAAGATCCCTGCCGACCACGTCATCGTCCTGTGCGATGACATCACCCAGAACCCCGGCAAGCTCCGCATCCGGCCCTCGGGCTCGGCTGGCGGACACAACGGCCTCAAGAGCATCATTGCCCGGCTGGGGGGCGACAACTTCCCCCGCATCCGGATCGGTGTCGGGGCCAAGCCTCACCCGGACTATGATCTGGCCGACTGGGTGCTGGGCAAGTTCCCGCCCGAGGATGCCAAGGCCATGGCCGACCGTTACCCCGACCTTGCCGCCGCCGCCCTGCTCATCATGGATGGCAAACTGGGGTTGGCCCAGAGCAAATATAACGGCTGAGCGGTTCATGGACGAGCAGCTTTCCCACGCAAGTGATTCGGGTCATTCCATCGCCCGCCCTACTGCCTACGGCAGCAGGGTCCCACCCCAGCGGACACTTGCTTTGGGAAACTGCCCGCCCATCCACACAGCATTTGAGATATGAGAGGAGGTCCACGATGTACGAATCCCTGCTGAAAAACACGCAGGAATACCAGAAGATTTCTGCAAGCCTTGCTTCGCCGGGGCCTGCGGCTCTGTTCGGGCTGCCTCCGGCGGGCCGGGCCCTGCTGTACGCCGCCCTGCAAAAAGACTTGGGCCGGGTGCTCTGCATCGTGACCCCCGGTGAAGCCGAGGCCACCCACTTTGCAGAGGACCTCAAGGCCTTGGGACTTTCGGCGGCGGTGTTCCCTCCCCGGGATTTCATGCTCCGCCCGGTAGAAGGTGCAGGCCGGGAATACGAATACCGGCGGCTGTCGGTGCTGGGTGCGCTGGCAGGCGGGCGGCTGCAGGCTGTCTGTGTCCCGGCAGAAGCGTTGCTTCAATACACGGTCCCTCAGGAAGAGTTCCGCAAAAACACCCTGACCCTCAAACCCGGCATGGTCTACAACCGGGAATCGCTGGTGGCCCGGCTTTTCGCCGCCGGGTATGTCCGGCGCAGTCAGGTGGACGGCCCGGGCCAGTTCAGCGTCCGGGGCGACATCGTGGATATCTACGCCCCCGACATGAAACAGCCCGCCCGTGTGGAATATTGGGATGATGAGATCGATTCTCTCTCTTCTTTTGACCTGCTGACTCAGCGGCGGGACGGTGCGCTGGAAAAGGTCTATCTTTCCCCTGCCCGGGAGGTGCTCTTCGGCGACACTGCCGAGACCGCCGAGGCCCTGCGTGCCGCCCAGAAAAAGGCTCGGGGCAAGCGGCGGGAAGCTTTGGAAAAGGCCATGGAAGCCGACCTTTCCCAGCTGGATTCCGGCCTGATGCCGGAGGCCATGGACAAGTATTACGGCCTGCGCTACCCTGCCCCCGCCACCTTGCTGGACCACCTGTCCGACCCCATCTTTGTGCTGGACGAGGTGGGCGGCATCCGGGACGCCCAAAAGGCCACCGAGTTCCGCCGCAGCGAGGAACTGACCGGCCTGCTGGAAGAGGGTGTTCTCTGCCCCGGGCTGGACGTGCTGTACCAGACCATGGACGATCTGGTCATCGCCGCCGGGAAGTACTCCACCCTTCTGTGTGAAAACTTCCTGCGGGGGATGAATGAGTTCAAGCTGAAAGACCTCATCAACGCCGAAGCCTTTGCAGCTCCCAACTGGGGCGGCGACCTTGCTTCCCTGCGGGAAGATCTGGACCCCCTCATGGAGCAGGGCTATGCCGTCACCCTCTTTGCAGGCACTCCCAAGGGTGCCGCCGCCCTGACGAGAGCCCTTGCCGACAAGGGCTATGCTGTCAGCATGAGCCGGGATGTCCGTCCGGCAAAGGGGCTTGTGCAGGTGCTGCCCGGCCACCTGACCGCCGGATGCACCTTTCCCTTTGCCCATGCGGCAGTCATTTCCTCCCGGCGTCACGGTCTGGACGAAGCCGCCGAGGGCAAAAAGAAAAAGAAGAACAAAAACGTTCTGTCCAGCCTGTCGGACATCAAGCCCGGGGATTATGTGGTCCACCAGAGCCACGGCATCGGTATGTATGCAGGCATCCAGCGGCTTGAAGTGCAGGGAGCCATCAAGGATTATCTGAAGATCCAGTATTCCGGTTCCGATGTGCTCTATGTGCCGGTCACCCAGCTGGACCTGCTGAGCCGCTACACCGCCCCCGGAGATGAAGAAAAAGTCAAGCTGGCCAAGCTGGGCGGTGCCGAGTGGCAGCGCACCCGGGCCAAGGTCAAAAAAGCCACCGAGGAAATGGCGCAGGAGCTCATCGAGCTCTACGCCCGCCGCCGTCAGGCCAAGGGCTATGCGTTCCCGCCCGACGGCGACTGGCAGAGCGATTTTGAGACCCGGTTCGAGTACGATGAGACCGACGACCAGCTCAACGCCACCGCCGAGATCAAAAAGGACATGGAAAAGCCCTGGCCCATGGACCGGCTGCTCTGCGGCGACGTGGGCGTAGGCAAGACCGAAGTTGCCCTCCGGGCGGCGTTCAAGTGCGTGATGGGCGGCAAACAGTGCGCTATTCTGGCCCCCACCACCCTGCTGGCATGGCAGCATTACAACACCATCCTTTCCCGGATGGAAGCCTTTCCGGTGCGGTGCGAGATGATGTCCCGTTTCCGCACCGCCAAGCAGCAGAAAGAAACTCTGCGGGGCTTACAGGCCGGCAGCGTGGATATCGTGGTGGGCACCCACCGGCTCCTGTCCAAAGATGTCCGGTTCCACGACCTCGGCCTTGTCATCATCGACGAGGAGCAGCGGTTCGGCGTCAAGCACAAGGAAAAGCTGAAGGAAAACTTCATCGGCGTGGATATGCTGACCCTCTCGGCCACCCCCATCCCCCGCACCCTGAACATGGCTATGAGCGGCATCCGGGACCTCTCCACCATTGAGCAGCCTCCCTTTGAGCGGCAGCCGGTGGAGACCTTCGTCCTCGAATACAACGATGTCATCCTTGCCGAAGCCATGAAAAAAGAGCTGGCCCGGGGCGGGCAGGTCTACTATCTGCACAACCGGGTGGACAACATCGAGTCCACCGCCGCCCACGTCAGCCAGATGGTGCCCGGGGCCCGGGTGGGCATTGCCCACGGCAAGATGACCGAGGAAGAGCTGAACCCGGTCTGGCAGCACCTGCTCAACGGCGAGATTGATATTCTGGTCTGTACCACCCTGATCGAGACCGGCATCGACGTGCGCAACTGCAACACCCTCATCATTGAAGATGCGGACCGGATGGGGCTTGCTCAGCTTTACCAGATCCGGGGCCGGGTGGGCCGCAGCGGCCGCAAAGCCTACGCCTACTTCACCTTCCGGCGGGACAAGACCCTCTCTGACATTGCCCAGAAGCGGCTGTCGGCCATCCGGGAGTTCACGGCCTTTGGCTCCGGCTTCCGCATCGCCATGCGGGACTTGCAGATCCGGGGCGCAGGCAGTCTGCTGGGCCACAGCCAGCACGGCCACATGGAAGCCGTGGGCTACGACCTCTATGTAAAAATGCTCAATCAGGCCATCGCCCGAGCCAAGGGCGAGCCCATCCAGCGGGACAAGAGCGAGTGCCTTGTGGACCTGCGGGTGGATGCCTTCATCCCCGAGAAATACATTGCCGACGGCCCGGGCCGGATTGAGGCGTACAAACGCATCGCCGCCATCCAGACCCCCGAGGACGCCGCCGATGTGCTGGATGAGCTGATCGACCGCTACGG
>CALDNF010000088.1 GCA_937917475.1 uncultured Faecalibacterium sp. | reverse complement strand
GCATCATATTTTCCCGGTAGCACAGGCTATTACCACGCCAGATGCAATGGGTGTGTGTCTGGTCAAGCCTCAGTTTGAAGCAGGACGAGAAAAAGTCGGTAAGAACGGCGTTGTCCGTGATCCGGCCACCCATCGCGAGGTTCTGCATAACGCAATGGGCTATGCTGCGGCCAATGGATTCGCTGTCCGTGGACTGGATTTCAGCCCGGTCAAGGGCCCGGAAGGCAACATCGAGTATCTGATGTTTGTACAAAAGAGCGAGGAACCGACGGTTCTGGATGATTCCGTTGCGGAGCAGGTCGTTGCTGCAAGCCATTCGACGCTGGATAAATGACCCCTTTTCAGAAAAGGAGTAAGAACGATGAAGGTTTACATCTCTCCGAACCCGGGCAAGGCACAGGCCAATGAGATTGCTTTGCGTGCTGCACAAATTTTGCAGACACACGGTGCGGAAGTTTTGATGCAGGATACCCTGCAGGCCGAGTGCAGTGCCATGGGAGTACAATATCTCTCCCAGAAGGAATGTCTGAAACGGACGGATGTGATCCTTACCATTGGCGGAGATGGAACAATTCTCCATGAGGCAAACCTTTCCCTGATGTATCAGAAACCGATCCTTGGCATCAATTTGGGCCGGTGCGGTTTTCTGGCTACCTGCGAAGTGAATGAAATGGAATCAAAGCTTGCAGCGGTTGCACGGGGGGAGTATCTCTTGGATAGCCGGATGCTGCTTTACGTCCATGTTTTGGGAGACAACTCATGGGAAGGCCATGCACTGAACGATGTAGTAGTCACCAAAGGCCGCTTGCAGCAGGCAATTGATTTCAGCATTTACTGCGATGATACGCTTGTGGAGCACTACCGGGGCGATGGTGTCATTGTTGCCACCCCCACCGGTTCGACTGCCTATTCATTGGCGGCAGGCGGGCCGATTTTGGATTCCCGTACGAAGGGAATCGTTGTTACGCCGATCTGTCCGCACAGTCTGTCCAGTCCTGCCATGGTTTTCGCTCAGGAACGCAAAATAAATATCTGCGTGGGACAAGTGGCGGATGATGAAGTATTTGTAAGCTGCGATGGTGCAGCGGGCTATTCGCTCCAGACCGGAGCGACTGCCGAAGTTCGACTTTCGGATCAGATCGTTCAGCTGATCACGTTCAGCGGTGCAGATCAGTTTCAGGCGATCGATCAGAAACTCCGCAGCCGACGCTGATCGTCTGCCGATTTTCCGAAATATAGGGAGGCGAGTGCATGAGCACAAAAACCGAAACAAAAGGGAAAAACGAACGGCTTCAGACCATTCTTCGGCTGGTTCAGGAGCATCCGATCAGCCGGCAGGAGGTTTTGCTGGATTACCTGCGCAAGGAAGGTTTTGAGGTGACTCAGGCCACCATTTCCCGGGATATCCGGGAACTTTGTCTGGTCAAGGCATCCACCAGTGAGGGATACCGCTATGTATCCAGCCGGTCTGAAAATGCAAACCCCAAGGTGCAGGGAAGGTTTGAAACAATTTTCCATGAATCTGTTCTGGGTGTGGACTACGCTGGACATGTTGTGCTGGTCAAGTGCTATTCCGGCATGGCGAATGCAGCCTGTGAAGTATTCGATGCATTAAAATGGAAAAATGTTGTAGGAACGCTTTCAGGTGATGATACGTTCCTGATCGTGGCCCGCTCGGAGCGGGATGCTAAGACCATCTGTTCGGAACTGACCCGCCATACCGGGCAGAAGTGACACAGGAGTGAAATTATGCTGAGCAGCCTTCAAATTGAAAATGTAGCGGTGATCCAGAAGGCCAATGTGCATTTTGAAAAGGGTCTGAATGTCCTTACCGGCGAGACTGGCGCAGGCAAATCGATCCTGATCGATTCCATCAATGCGATCCTTGGCAACCGTACTTCCAAGGACCTTGTCCGCACCGGTGCACCCAAAGCAGTCATCCGGGCTGCATTTGAAGATGTGCCGGAGACTGTGCTGGACAAATTGGAAAAGGCCGGATATGAGAGATCGGAAGCATTGACCCTGAGCCGGGAGATCACGGCAGAAGGGAAGAGCAGTTGCCGAATTAATGGGATGCCGGCTACGGCGGCGGTCCTCCGAGATCTGTGCGGCGGGCTGATCAACATCAATGGTCAGCATGATTCCGTGGGTCTGCTGAATCCGGCACATCACGAAGAGATTCTGGATGCCTATGCACAAAATAGTGCAGAGTATCGGGATTATTATGTGGTATACCGTGAACTTGTCGGCGTAAAAAAGGCATTGGACGCTATGATCACGGACGAGAACGAAAAGCAGCGTCGGATCGAGCTGTTGAGTTATCAGGTGCAGGAGATCGATGATGCTGCGCTCAAATCGGGTGAGGAGCAGACGCTGGAAAGCCGCCGAAAGGTGCTGGCCAATGCTTCGACCATCCGGGATCGAATTGCGCAGGCCTATGCGCTGCTTTCCGGCGGGGATGACTCGGCCGGTGCTGTGGATTTTCTGGGGGAGGCTTCCAATGCGATTGATTCTGCAGCACAGTTGGATGGGGAGCTTTCTGGCAACGCCGGGCAGCTTCTTGATCTTTACTATACCGCAAAAGATGTTGCAGCTGATTTGATCGGACGGCTGGATGCATACGATTCCAACGATGCAGAATTGGATGAAATCGAACAGCGGATCGATCAGATCTACCGTCTCAAGCGCAAATACGGCGATACCGTAGAAGATATCCTTGCCTTTGGCGAAAGAGCCCGGCAGGAACTTGAAACCATTCAGTCCTCGCAGGAACGTGCTGAGCATCTGCAAGCGGAAAAGCACAGGCTCTATACCCTTGCCCGGGAAAAGGCCGAGATTCTCACCCAGACCCGTCTGAGAGCCTTTGAAGAACTGAACAAGCGTATCTCCGGTACGCTGGATTTTTTGAATATGCCCGGCGTGCGGATGACGCTGCGTCATGCTCGGGGGCCGCTGGCCAGTCATGGACAGGACAGCGTGGAATTCTATATTTCCACCAATCCCGGAGAAGACCCGAAGCCGCTGGCAAAGATCGCTTCGGGCGGCGAACTGAGCCGGATCACCCTTGCCATCAAAAATGCCATGGCAGACCGGGATGCAGTGCCTACGGTGATCTATGATGAGATCGACAGCGGCGTTTCGGGCAAAGCAGCCAGCCGGATCGGTGAAGTGCTCAAGCAGAGCGCAAAAGATCATCAGATCCTGTGCATTACCCATACCGCACAGATCGCAGCACTGGCTGACTGCCATCTGCTGATCCAGAAAAATATTGCAAACGACCGCACCTATACCGAAATCCACCCGCTGGACACGGAAGGCCGGGTGGATGCACTGGCGCACATCATTTCCGGCGATCATGTCACGGAGCTTTCCCGTGCAAATGCAAGGGAAATGCTGGGGCTGCGATAAGGCTTGACAACTGGATTTTCTTGTGATAAAGTATCTATTGTTAATGGCGATGAAGGGAACAAGTACCCGGAAACGTTCTGCCCAGAGAAACCCCGGTTGGTGAAAGGGGCCGCAGAACATCCGGCGAAATACCTCCCGGAGCTGCAGGCTGAACGATTTCCAGTAGGCTGTGCCGTGTGCGAACGTTATCAACGCAGGAGTGTTACTCTACTCTGGGGTGTGCACTCGTGAGGCCGTTTCTGTGAGGGAACGGCAAACAGAGGTGGTACCGCGATTTTCTCGCCCTCTGCCAATTCAGTTTGGCAGGGGGCGTTTTTGCACCCTCTGCCCCATACCAATGGAGGTAAAATTATGACCCTGTACGAAGAACTCAAGGCTCGTGGTCTGGTGGCTCAGATCACAGATGAGGAGATCATCGACCTTATCAACAACGGTAAGGCAACTTTTTATATCGGCTTTGACTGCACAGCCGATAGCCTGACCGCAGGCCATTTCATGGCTCTGACCCTGATGAAGCGTCTGCAGATGGCAGGCAACCGCCCCATTGCACTGATCGGCGGCGGCACTACCATGATCGGAGACCCGTCCGGCCGTACCGATATGCGCAAGATGCTGACCAAAGAGGACATTGCCCACAATGCAGCCTGCTTTAAAAAGCAGATGGAGAAATTCATTGATTTCTCCGAGGGCAAGGCTCTGATGCTGAACAACGCCGACTGGCTGCTCAACCTGAACTATGTTGAACTGCTGCGTGAGGTGGGTGCCTGCTTCTCTGTCAATAATATGCTGCGTGCCGAGTGCTACAAGCAGCGGATGGAGAAGGGCCTGTCCTTCCTCGAGTTCAACTACATGATCATGCAGAGCTACGACTTCTACTATATGTTCCAGCACTACGGCTGCAATATGCAGTTCGGCGGTGATGACCAGTGGAGCAATATGCTGGGCGGCACGGAGCTGATTCGCCGGAAGCTGGGCAAGGATGCTTACGCCATGACCATCACCCTGCTGACCGACTCTCAGGGCAAGAAGATGGGCAAGACGGCCGGCAATGCGGTTTGGCTTGATCCCAACAAGACCAGTCCCTTCGAGTTCTACCAGTACTGGCGGAACGTGGGGGATGCAGATGTGATGAAGTGCATCCGGATGCTGACCTTCCTGCCGCTGGAGCAGATCGATGAGATGGCAACCTGGAAAGATCAGCGGATCAACGAGGCCAAGGAAATTTTGGCCTATGAGCTGACCAGCATGGTCCACGGTAAGGAAGAGGCCGAGAAGGCTCAGAACGCTGCCCGGGCTCTGTTCAGTGGTGCTGCCGATACCGAACATATGCCCACCACCAAGCTGGAAGCTGCCGACCTGACGGATGGCTCTATTGGCATCCTGACCCTGATGGTCAAGGCTGGTCTGGCCGCTTCCAATGGTGAGGCCCGCCGTCTGGTCACTCAGGGAGGCGTTCTCGTCGATGGCGAGAAGGTTGCTGCACCCACCGCCAGCTTTACTGCCGAGCAGCTGACCAAGGGTATCGTCATCAAGAAAGGCAAGAAGGTCTACCACAAAGTGACCCTGTAAGGCCGATTTTAAGTTACATAAAGGAACAAAAACACATCGTCCAAGATTTCTTAGAAAATCGGACGATGTGTTTTTTGCGTTAAATTCGGAAGCGAAGAATAAAAGAACTTACAGCTCGTAAGCCTTCTTCAGAGCCTCATATGCAGCATCTTCATTCTCTGCACGAACCAGAAGGGAAATGTCCAGATCGCTGGTGGTGATAAGCAGGACCTCAATTCCCGCCATTGCCAGGGCATTGAGGGCACGAGCAGCCACGCCGCAGCTGGTGACCATCTCCTCGCCGAACAGATTCAGCTTGGAGTAGCCAACACTGATCAGGGGAGCGGCCTTTGCATCCTTGTCAAGATTTGCGGCGGAGATTGCCTTCATAACCAATGGCAGATCGCTTCCAGAGGCGGTAAAGCTGAAATCAATGCTGGTGCCGTGGGGGGCACTCTGGCTGATCATGTCCACAACAACACCGGTATCGGCAAAAATCTGCAGGTAGCGGGCCAGACTGTTGCCCTTAAACGCAACATCCTGAACACTGATCATCATCAGATTCGGTTCAATGTTGATTTTAGATACACCGTACATAATAACACTCCATTCTGCCCATCTGGGCGTTTGGTTCAGCTCAGCTCCAGAAAGGGCTCGCTGATATAGGTTTGTGCAGTTGCCCGGATCCATTCGTCCGAAAAGCTGTTGTGATCCGCACGGACGCCGTGGGCTTTTGCAAGCTCCGGCGTATAATCTCTGTATAAGTAAGTACGCACATTGGATTTGCCTGCGTCATAGTGGGTGACAGTGGGATGAAGCTTTGGGTCGGTCACAGAGCGATGAACCGTTCCATCCGGATCAACCGTCTTGTTCAGATCAACGGTCAGTACTGCACCTACCAGCTGATCCGGCTTACTCTGGGTGCTGAGGAAATTTCCCAGCGAATAGGCCACAAAGCACTGTCGGCCATCGGCGGCGGTCAACCACTGCGCATCCTGAATGACGTGAGGATGTGTGCCAAGGATCAGGTCTGCACCCCAATCCGAAAGCTGCTGGGCCAATGTCCGCTGTGCTTCGGTGATCTTGTGGCTGTCCTCCACGCCCCAGTGGACCCCCACCACCACAAAATCAGCAACCTGCCGGGCGGCTTCCACCTGCTGCCGGATCACATCGGTCTGACTGGTGTAGATGACATTGGCTGTCATGGCTTTGCTCTGTGGGATACCGTTGGTGTGCTCTGTGTAGGACAGGTAAGCAATATTCACACCATTGACGGTCTGCATCGGGATCGTGCTGTAATCCGCCTCACCATGCCAGAGCCCGGTGGTGACGACATCTTCCGGCATGGTATCCCAGAACCGCAGAGTTGCAGCGATGCCGGAAGCACCTTTGTCATAAGTGTGATTGTTGGAAAGGCTGAACACCCGGAAACCTGCCCGATACAACGCTTCCGCACATTCGCCGGGGGTCGAAAAGCAGGGATATGTGGAAGGCTCCAATTCCTTATTGCAGAGCGTTTCCTGATTGATCCAGTTCACATCCTGCTGTGCATAAAAGGGAGCGAGATGTTCGTAACAGTAGTCAAAACTGTATTTCTCATCTCCCACTGCCCGCCGGGCGGCCTGCTTGTAAATGGGGGAATGGATGAGGTTGTCACCGGTAGCGGAAAAGTGAAGGGTCGTAGTGACCGGCTGTGCAGGTTCCTCAGGAACAGGTTCCACCGGTGGAGCAGTGCTTTCCGATGAGGCTGCAACTTCAAGACGAGTGGCAGGAGCTTTTGGGAAAAGCGTCTGCCCGAACAGACACAGCAGGGCAGCTCCGGTAGCCAGTGTTACGCCCACCACACGAAGCACCGGTGTTCGTTTTCGCCGGGCATTGCGGCGATGCTTTTTGGGGGGAGCAGCGTGCTTTTCCATGTTTGACCTCCCTGTTCCAAAACGGAACGATCCGGGGTATTACATCTCAGCGATCATATTGCTCATATTGTACAGGCCCGGCTCTTTTTTGGCAAGATAAACAGCAGCATTGATGGCACCATTGGCAAAAATATTCCGGGAGTAAGCGGTATGCTTGAGGGTGATGACCTCATCCGGGCCGCAGAACAGAACTTCATGGTCGCCCACGATGCTGCCGCCCCGTACCGAGCTGATACCGATCTCCTTCGGGTCACGCTTCTGCCGTACCGAGGAGCGGTCGTAAACGTAGTGATACTCACCGTTGTTCTCCTCGTTGATGGCATCGGCCAGCATCAGAGCCGTTCCACTGGGAGCATCCAGCTTGTTGTGATGATGCTGCTCTACGATCTCTACATCGTAATTTGCACCGAGGATGGCCGAGGCACGCTTGCACAGTTCAGAGAGGACGTTGATGCCCATGGACATATTGGCACTCTTGAACACAGGCACTTCACGGGAGAGCTGCACGACCTTGAGCTGCAGCTCCTCGGACAGGCCAGTGGTGCAGACCACGATGGGCAGTTTGTGCGCCTGACAGTAGGGCAGAGCCTTTTCCACAGCAGCGGGAGAACTGAAATCGATGATGACATCGCCCTTGCCGTCCAGCTTGTCCAGACTGTCGTAAACCGGGATGCCGTTGATCTCGCCGTCGTTCAGATCGATACCGGCCACAACACGGCAGTCCTCACGCTGTGCGATCATATCGCAGAGCACATGGCCCATCCGGCCGCCGATTCCCTGAATGATAATATCCGTCATTGTTTTTTACCCCTTCTATCGCTTTTTTGAATACGGCAAATGCCCGGAAGAGTCCTTTCCCCGGGCATTTGTGCGTTGATTCGTTTATTCCTGAATGAGACCCTCTGCCTTGAGAGCTTCTTCGATCTGTGCCTTGTGTGCATCCGAAGGCTCCACCAGCGGCAGGCGGCACTCGCCTGCATTCCAGCCCAGAACGTTCATGGCATACTTGACCGGGATGGGGTTGACCTCACAGAACATGGCATCACACAGCGGCAGGATCTCCAGCTGAAGGGCACAGGCCTTTTTGGTGTCTCCCTCAAACCATGCCTTGCAGCAGTTATGAACCAGCTCAGGCTTGACGTTGGAAACCACGCTGATCACACCCTTGCCGCCCAGAGAAAGCAGGGGAACCACCTGATCGTCATTGCCGGAATAGATGTTCAGCTCGTCGCCGCAGAGGGCTGCGATCTTGGCAACCTGAGAAATGTTGCCGGAAGCCTCCTTGATGCCATTGATGAGCGGATGCTTGCTCAGCTCATAGGCGGTCTCGGGCGCAATGTTCACGCCGGTGCGGGAAGGAACATTGTACAGGATGACCGGGATCCCACCAGCTTCGGCCATAGCGGTAAAGTGAGCGATCAGACCGGCCTGAGAGGTCTTGTTGTAATAGGGGGTGACCATCAGCAGGGCATCGGCACCACAGGCAGCAGACTTTGCAGCCAGTGCGCAGCCGTGATCGGTGTCGTTGGAACCTGCGCCCGCAATGACCGGGATCCGATGATTCACGGTATCTACGGTAAACTTGATGGTGGCCAGCTGTTCCTCATCGGTCATGGTGGCACACTCGCCGGTAGTACCGCAGATGACGATGGCATCCGTACCCCGGGCGATCTGGTCTTCCAGAATACGGCCAAGTTCGTCAAAATTTACGCTTCCGTCCTCATACATCGGGGTGATGATGGCGACACCCGCACCAGTAAAGACAGGATTCTTCATAATACAAAAACTCCTTTGCAGCGTTTAAAACGCAGATCAGTCAAAATAGCCCTTTGCGGCCAGCAGTTCAGCCAGCAGGACTGCACCGCCGGCGGCACCCCGCAGAGTGTTATGGCTCATGCAGGCAAACTTGTAATCAAACAAAGTATCCTCACGCAGACGACCGATGCAGACAGCCATGCCGTTCTCGGTATTGCGGTCCAGCTTGGGCTGGGGACGGTCAGCTTCCTCAAAGTAGTGGAGGAACTGCTTGGGTGCGCTGGGCAACTCGAGCTCCTGTGCGGGACCACGGAAGTTTGCCCATGCCTCCAGAATCTGCTCCTTGGTGGGCTTCTTGTCAAAGCTTACAAAAACAGCAGCAGTGTGACCATCCGAGACAGGCACACGGAAGCACTGTGCGGTAATAATGGGCTTATCGGCATTGACGATCTCATTGCCCTCAATGTGGCCCCAGAGCTTCAGCGGCTCACGCTCACTCTTCTCTTCCTCGCCGCCGATATAGGGGATGACGTTGTCGATGATCTCAGGCATCCGGTCGAAGGTCTTGCCTGCACCGGAAATCGCCTGATAGGTGCAGACCAAAGCCTTGCTGACGCCGAAATCCTTCATCAAAGGGTGCAGAGCAGGGACATAGCTCTGCAGGCTGCAGTTGGACTTTACGGCAATAAAGCCACGCTTGGTGCCCAGACGCTTCCGCTGTGCAGGGATGATCTCAATGTGATCGGCATTGATCTCAGGCACGACCATGGGCACATCCGGGGTAAAGCGGTTTGCGCTGTTGTTGGAGACCACCGGGCACTCAGCCTTGGCATAAGCCTCTTCCAGAGCCTTGATCTCGTTCTTGGGCATATTGACGGCGCAGAAAATGAAATCGACCTGAGAAGCGACCTCCTCGACCTTGGATGCATCCAGAACGACCATCTTCTTGACGCTCTCGGACATCGGAGTGGTCATTGCCCAGCGGGAGCCTACAGCATCCTCGTAAGTCTTGCCTGCGCTCCGGCCCGAAGCGGCCAGAGTGGTCAGCTTGAACCAGGGGTGATTCTCCAGCAGGGTGACAAATCGCTGGCCGACCATGCCAGTGGCCCCAACGATACCAACTTTATACTGTTTTTCCATTTCCAGCACCTTTCCTTTCAAAAAGACAAATTCACATCATCCACCGCTTGCAAAGTCGGGGAAGATGCAATATAATAGACACTGTTTATACAGATTCTATGATAACATTGACACACCCAATGTGTCAATCATCGGAAAGGCAAATGCAAAGTATGTTAAAAAAAGATTTTTGGTATGATTTACCCAAAGAGCTCATTGCACAGGAACCCGCAGACCCCCGGGACTCCGCCCGGCTGATGGTTCTGAGCCGGAAAGACGACAGCATTGAGCATCGAATCTTCCGGGACCTGCCGGAATATCTGGAGCCCGGCGATCTGCTTGTGGTCAATAACTCCAAAGTTCTGCCCGCTCGTATCGTGGGCATCAAGCAGCCCACCGGTGCAGTCTGCGAGCTGCTGCTTTTGCGTCAGGTCAAGGGTGATCAGTGGGAGTGCCTTGCCAAGCCTGGCAAGCGGATGCAGCCCGGCACCAAGGTAAGCTTTGGCGACGGCTCCCTCACCGCAGTGGTAGATGAGACGCTGGAGGATGGCAACAAGTACGTTACATTCTATTATGACACCGAGACCCTTTATGAAAAGCTGGATGAATTTGGTAAGATGCCTCTGCCTCCTTATATCACCAAACAGTTGGAGGATCAGAGTCAGTATCAGACCGTTTATGCCAAGGAGCTCGGCAGTGCTGCTGCGCCTACGGCCGGCCTCCACTTTACGGAAGAGCTGATGGATACCATCCGGGCAAAGGGCGTCAAGATCACGGAGGTCACCCTCCATGTGGGTCTGGGCACGTTCCGTCCGGTGATGGAGGATGAGATCACGGATCATAAGATGCACAGCGAGTGGTACTCTGTCAGTGAGGAGACTGCGCAGCTCATCCGGGAGACAAAAGCCGCAGGGCATCGGGTCATCGCTGTGGGCACCACCAGCTGCCGCACACTGGAAGCTGTCGCCGCAAAGTACGGCGAGATCAGGGCCTGCAGCGGAAACACGTCCATTTTCCTGTACCCGGGCGTCAAGTTCAACTGCATTGACGGCCTTATCACCAACTTCCACCTGCCTGAGAGCACCCTTATCATGCTGGTGTCCGCTTTTTATGGCTACGAAAAGACCATGGCTGCTTATAAAGTGGCTGTGGAGGAAAAATATCGTTTCTTCTCCTTCGGTGATGCGATGTTCCTTCGCTGAGTGAGAAAAACGGGCCCGCAATCTGACATTGAAAAAGCAATGCTTTTTCAGAGAGATCGCACGACTGTTTTTCGTGCGCAGAAAGGAAAAATTATGCCTTCGTTAACGACCTATAAGCTCCTCAAGCAGGAACACAACGCCCGGCGGGGTGAGTTCCGTACGGTTCACGGCACGGTGCAGACCCCAGCCTTCCAGAATGTTGCCACTGCCGGTGCCATCAAGGGCGGTTTGTCCGCTCAGGACCTCCGGGATATCGGCACGCAGGTGATGCTCTGCAACACTTACCACCTGCATCTTCGTCCCGGCGACAAGCTAGTGGCAGAGATGGGCGGTCTGCATAAATTCACCCGCTGGAACGGCCCCATCCTGACCGACAGCGGCGGATTTCAGGTGTTCAGCCTTTCCAAACTCCGGAAGATCACGGAGGAGGGTGTGACCTTTGCTTCCCATCTGGATGGCCACCGTATCTTTATGGGACCTGAAGAGAGTATGCAGATTCAGGCAAACCTCGGGTCTACCATTGCCATGGCCTTTGACGAGTGTGTGGAGAACCCGGCACAGCATGAGTATTCCAAGGCCAGCTGTGAGCGCACGACTCGCTGGCTTGCCCGCTGCAAAGCTGAGATGGCCCGCCTGAAGCACGAGGGCCTTGCCATCAACCCGGATCAATTGCTCTTCGGCATCAATCAGGGCTGCACCTTTGCAGACCTTCGTGTGGAGCATATGAAGCGGATCGCCGAGATGGAGCTGGACGGCTATGCCATCGGTGGTCTGGCCGTCGGTGAGCCTACGGAGGTCATGTATGAGATGATCAGTCAGGTGGAGCCTTATATGCCCAAGGATAAAATTCGTTACCTGATGGGTGTTGGCACGCCGGGCAATATCATCGAGGCTGTGGCCCGGGGCGTGGACCTGTTTGACTGCGTGATGCCCAGCCGCAACGCCCGCCACGGCCATCTGAACACTTGGGGCGGCATCATCAACATCAAGAACGCCAAGTACGAAAAGGACGAGCGGCCCATTGATCCCACCTGCGGCTGCCCGGCCTGCCGGAATTACTCCCGTGCCTACATCCGGCACCTGTTCAAGGCAGAGGAGCTTCTGGGGATGCGGCTTGCGGTCATGCATAACCTGTGGTTCTATAATCACCTGATGGAACGGATCCGGGATGAGCTGGACGCAGGTACCTTTACGGCGTTCCATGACCGCTATGTCAAACTTCTCGACACGAGAATTTGATTTTGGCCTTGCAACAGGCCGAATAAGGGGTTATAATAGGCTTATCTGAAATTTGAGAGGAGATTTTGCCCAATGCAACTTCTGACTACTACCACCGAAAGCTACATCAGCCTGTTCTTTACTCTGGCTCTGATGCTTGTTCTGCTGTACTTCATGATCTATCGTCCCCAGAAGAAGCAGGAGAAGAAGGACGCTGCAATGCGTGCAGCTCTGGAGATCGGCGATCAGGTCACCACCATCGGCGGCATTGTCGGCCGTGTGGTCGCAATCAAGGAGGACACTTTTGTTCTCGAGACCGGTGCAGACCGTGTGAAGATCCGCTTCACCAAGAATGCCATCAGCTCTGTTGAGAAGCTGAATATGGACAATGCTCCTGCCAAGAAGTAAGTTCTAAAAACCACAGAAGTGATTTTGATGCGCTTTCCTGCATACAGTATTGCAGGGAGGCGCATTTTTATGTCTGAGTCACGGTCACGGAATCACAGCCCGGCGGGGTTTCTTGCACTGCCGGGAGCGTTTGTTTTTGGCCTTGGAGTGAGTGGTGCATTGCTGGCAGCAGCGGCCGGATGGATGGAACGACAGGGGCTTTCACGGGAAGCAGCATGGCCTTTGACCACAGCTGCCATCTGCATTGGAAGCTTTCTGGGCGGGTGGCTTTCCGCACGGGTGCAGAAAAGCCGGGGCCTGCTTTGTGGAGCAGTGCAAGGCAGTTTGATGACGGCACTGCTGCTGGCACTTCAGATCATTCAGAATGGAATGATACAGGAAGACGTTTTTCTGCGCTGCATCCTGATGGTGTGTTCCGGCTGTGTGGGTGGATTTGCCGGGATACTGCGTGCTGAACGCCGCCGGGTGGCGGCACGATCCTTGTAAGCAAAAACGAGGGGAGAAGAAGTCTGTGTGGGTCTATGAAGAAATGTCCGAAACCAAAACACCGTCAACAGAAATGGAGAAAGAGAAGAGCTTACTGCCGCTCGCAGCACCGCTTGCTGCTCCGCAAAGAGAAGAACCGATCGTGCAATCAGCAGAGGAACCGGAAGCTTCCGGGCGGATTTCAAAACGCAGAGCAAAACCCAGACGTAAGAATATTTCTGCCAGCCGGGACTGCATCCTGCTGGCGGGAGCGTACCTGCTGGGAACCTTTCTGGCAGGCGTGCTTCAGGCTGGCTGTGATACGGCGGAACAGGACACGTTGTCTTTTTATCTGCACTGCTGGCAGAAGCTTTTCGCGGCCTCGGACCCGGCTCGTCTGCCGCAGCTTTTTTGTGCCGAAGCAGGCACCGTACTTGGTGCGCTGAGCGTGATCTTTTTTCTTGGACTGTCTGCGCTGGGTCCCATTGGAATCTTTCTGTTTTTGATGCTGTACGGTACAGGGTCCGGGCTTCTGTTTGCACAGTTGATGTCCGGGATGAATCTGCGGACGTTTCTGGTCTGGTTTGCCGCAGCCGGAGTTCCCTCTGCCTTTGCGGCGGGCGTGCTTTGCCTGTTTGGAGCTTCGGCTTTGCAGGTCAGCAGCCGAATCCAGAACTATTCCTTCGGGAAAGGAGAGGGAATTTCCGGACGAGCCGGGGCAAGGTTTCTGGCTGGGCAATATCTTGTAATGGCCACCGCTCTGCTGCCGCTTTGCGGGGCCGCTTCCGGCCTTGCATATCTGGCCTGCCGGTTTACCGGCTGAGCAGATGGAAAGCTTTCTTGCGGCTTCGGCAAGATTGCGGTATAATACTCTTAAATAAAATGAAACAGGAGCCGCCGATGAAAGAACCGAAACTGAAAACCGTATATGTCTGCTCCAACTGTGGGGAGACAAGCCCTCGATGGATGGGCCGCTGCCCCAGCTGCGGCAGCTGGAACACGATGAATGAGGACGTGATCGCCGAAGCTCCCAAGGCGGGGCTTTCAGGCGGAAAAGCTGCTGCACCGGTACGTCAGGAAGGTGTGACTTCTCTGACTGCCCGGCGGCTTGCCGATATCAGCACCACCGAAGAAAAAAGCCGCATCCTGACCGGTATTTCGGAGCTGGACCGAGTACTGGGCGGTGGAATCGTTCTGGGAGGCGTGGTTCTGCTCAGTGGTGAACCGGGCGTGGGCAAATCCACCATGCTGCTTCAGCTCTGCGGAGCCATCTCCAACCAGCACACAGTCCTCTATATCACCGGTGAAGAGTCGGTGCGTCAGGTCAAGCTCCGTGCAGCCCGGCTGAAAGTTCCGCAGGAGAATATCTATCTGGCGGCGGAGAACGATGTAGACGAGATCTGCGGCCTGATTGAAAAGGAAAAACCGGATCTTGTGGTGATCGATTCCATCCAGACCATGCGCTGCATGGATATTTCGTCTTCGTCAGGTACAGTCAGTCAGGTCAAGGAAAGTGCGGCCCGGCTGTTGGCTGTGGCCAAAAAGCAGGAAATCCCCATGTTCATTGTCGGCCATGTCAACAAAGACGGTGCCATTGCGGGCCCTAAAGTCATGGAGCATATTGTAGATACCGTTCTGTACTTTGAGGGCGATAAGATGCTTCCATACCGCATCCTGCGTGCGGCAAAGAACCGCTATGGCTCCACCAATGAGCTGGGAATGTTTGATATGACCGGACAGGGTCTGGAAGAGATCGAAAATCCTTCGCAGATGCTGCTGGAAGGCCGCCCACTGGGGGTTTCGGGCAATTGCGTTGCCTGTACTATGGAAGGCAGCCGCCCCATTCTGAGCGAGATTCAGGCCCTTGCAACAAAGACGAATTTCCCGGCACCTCGGCGAGCTTGCAGCGGCTACGATTATAACCGGATGAATCTGCTCATTGCCGTGCTGGAAAAGCGGGCGGGATACTTCTTTGGAAACCTGGATGTTTATATCAACATTGTGGGCGGCATCGCACTGCGGGATACCGCTTGTGATCTGGCGGTCTGCCTGAGCATGGTGTCTTCGCTTTTGGACCGTCCGGTAAGTGATAAGCTGATCGCCATTGGCGAGGTCGGCCTTGGCGGTGAGGTGCGGAGTGTGCCCAATCTGGAGCAGCGTCTCCGGGAAGCGGAACGAATTGGTTTTGGCTGTGCCGTGATTCCCAAGCACAGCCTTGCACATCTGAACGCTGCCGATTATCCCGGCATGAAACTGGTGGGGGCGGCCTATATCTCTGACGCCATCAACGCTCTGAAAGCGGACCGGCTGTGATCTGAATTTATGGTAAAAAAATATGTCAATTTATCTTGATGAAAAAAATCCCGGAAAACACAAACCTTTCGATGATGCCTCACAGGATATTGTGGAATATGTCCGCTACCTTGAGGTGATCGCAGGCAAAAGCCCCAATACAGCCTTCAATTATTACTGCGACCTGCGGAATTTCAGCCGCTTTATGAAACGGCGCAGGGGTCTTGTGCCGGATGATATGGAAATGAAGGATATTGACCCAAAGGGCCTGGATACGGCATTTTGGGCAGGTATCAGTAAGGAAGATATCTATGAATATCTTTATTTTCTGAACCGGGAATGTGGCAATAAAAAGTCTTCTACAGCCCGGCGGCTTGCCAGCCTGCATGGCTTTTATGATTATCTGGTTAATCAGGTCAACCGGGTAGAACAAAATCCCACTGCAGCCATCCGCCCGCCCAAACAGGATAAAGTTCTGCCTAAATATCTGACCGCAGAGCAGTCCAAAGACCTGCTGGAAAGTGTTCAGACGCAGGGCGATTTCCCGGAGCGGGATTACTGCATGGTCGTGCTGTTTCTTAACTGCGGGATGCGTCTTTCCGAGCTTGTGGGAATGGATCTTGGCGATATTGATCTGGAACAGCGTCAGATCCGGCTCTTCGGCAAAGGACACAAGGAGCGGATGGTCTATCTGAATGATGCCTGCGTAGAAGCCTTGCAGCTTTACTTGAAGAAGCGGAACACTATGGAGGGGCTGAATCCCCGGGAAAAGGCAGTGTTCGTGACCCGGCGGCGCAAAGAGCGAATCTCCAACCGCAGGGTAGAGCAGCTTGTGACCGGTGCGATGAAGGCAGCAGGTCTGAAAGGCTTTTCGACCCATAAACTCCGGCATACAGCGGCAACTCTGATGTACCAGACCGGAAATGTGGACATCCTGACTCTGAAACAGCTTTTGGGTCACAGCAGTGTTGGAACAACGCAGATTTATACGCACCTACAGGAATTTCAGGTCCGTGCGGCCATCGAGCAAAACCCGCTGGGTGCCGTTTCGGCGAAAGAAACCAGAAAACAGTTGGATACAACAAAGCAGGGAACAGGGGAGAGCACTGGGGAAGAAGCCCCGGATGCGCCTTCCGGGCCAATGGAAGCATTTGAAGGTGCCGCCAACGATGGTTTCCGAGCAGATATTTCCGGATTGACGGATGAGGAAAATTGAGATGGACTATACAGAGTTCTCAAGCCGCTATCAGGTACGGAGACTGGACCTGACAAATATCCCGGAAATTCTGGCTCTCTGCGAGAAAAATACACAGTTCTACGAATATTGTCCGCCATTTGTGACGACACAGACCATCGAGGCTGATATGCAAGCTTTGCCGCAGCGCAAAAAGACTTATGAGGATAAGTATTATCTGGGCTATTATGATGATGCAGGTCAGCTTGTGGCAGTGATGGATCTCATCGATCATTACCCAGCGGAAAAAAGCTGTTTCATCGGTTTCTTTATGATGGAACGCTCGCTGCAAGGCAAAGGCATCGGAAGCCAGATTATTACAGATTTTTGCAGTCATTTGGCGAAAACGGGATATGAATATATCCGGCTGGGCTATGTGGATGGAAACGAGCAAAGCCGTTCGTTCTGGGAGAAAAATCAGTTCACAGATACCGGCCTGAGAAACTATACCGAAGATTATACCGTCGTTGTAATGAACCGCAGCCTGGAACAGCCTGGAATAAGAAAAATATTTCGGTGCAGTATAACGATAAGCGGCAGCAATAATAAGCAACACAACATAAACGAGATGCAAAACAAGCAAAAATGTGCAGGATGAAGAAACCGCTTGAAAACAGGCTGAAAACGAGCCTTGGCCGGGATAAGGCCCAGAAAATGGAAAAAGCCAGAAAAGAGGCTGTTTTCGCTTCCCCGTCTTTCGTATAACGTGCATTATACGAAATGCTCATAATGCAAAAAGGAAAGCCCTCCTCTCTTCTGATTTCGCTGTGAATCTGCCCGGACCACACAGAATCATAGGATAATCGGAAAATCAAAGAGCTCTCCCCCTTGGAATCTTTACGATGAACCGAGGGGCTGCGTGCCAAAGTATCCGCAAATGGCTTCGTAATAGATTTGCGCCACACGGCGGCAGCCTTCTTCTGAACCAAACTGTGCAACATCGGCTTCGTTTGTGACAAAGCACTGCTCTGCTAATACGGCCGGACAATTTACATCTTCCAGAATCGTAAAGCTGCGCTCCTGCCGTTCCTCTGTATGATTGGATTCCACCAGAAGCTTGTTCTCACCCTGATAATATAGGTACCGTACTCCCCCTCGGCCTCGTAAATGCGACCCGGCGTTCTGCATCCCCGCAGCAAGAAGCTCTGCAAAATAAAAGCTTTCCCGATGCCAGGTCCTTCCCGGAACTGCCGGATAACATTCAAATCCAGATGCGGAAGAACCCTCTGATGCGGAATTGCCATGAATCGAAAGCAGCAGCTGCGGAGACTGTGTATTTGCATAAGCGGCACGTTCTCCGGGTTTGGCGGTGGTATCATAGCTGTCCCGGGTGTTCAATGGAATATAGTTGGGGTCGGCTTCCAGCATCTCCACCAGTGCCTGTGCTGTCTGCCGATTCATCTGCGCTTCGTTGACAACTCCCTGCGCTCCGGGGTCGCTCCCGCCATGGCCCGCATCTACGGCAACTCGATAGGGCGGATCTCCAACCTGAGGTCGGAAGTCGTCTTCCACTGCAATGCGGGCGGTCTGCCCTGAGGTCAACGCTTCGTGCCACAGCCAGCCTCCGGCGCAAAGGCAGAAGGCGCAAAACAGCAGAAGAATCCCCTGTTTGAACCGGGCTCTTCCCTGCCCTTTTCGTTTTGAATGGTTTCTTTTGCGCAATATTGTATGTTTTGCATGATTTGCCATGTTGGATCCCGTTCTTTTTTACAACAAAGCCTGTCCACAAAACGTTGCGGACAGGCCATTTTTATTTCAGTTCAACTACCGTTACGCCGCTTTCACCTTCACCATAGCGTCCCAGACGGAAACTCTTAACCATCCGGTTTCCACGCAGATGCTTATGAATTGCTGTGCGCAAAGCCCCGGTACCATTGCCATGAATCAGATAAACGACTGTTTGCCCGTTCAGAATTGCACGGTCGATAAAGGAATCTACTTCCGGCAGAGCTTCGTCCACGGTCAACCCCAGCAGGTTGCACTCCATCTTGGCAGAACGCTGTACCCGCTCTACCCTTCCGTTGGGGCGGTTAGCATCACCAGTCAAGCGGGAATACCGCTGCTGCGCCTTCGTCATGGGTTTGGCTTCTTTGACCAGCTTTTCCGGCTGTTTGAGTCCCTTGAGCGGAACTTTTGTTTTGATGATACCGGCCCGCACCAGTACGTCACCGTTTTTATCCGGCAGTGCCAAAACGGTTGCCAGCTGGTTCAGCTCTGCAATGCAAACCTCCTGCCCTACTTTTACTTCCTTCAGCGGAACAAATTCCTTGACGGGATTATGGACAACTTCAGTACCAACAAACAGCTTTTCAGACTCCTTTTTGGCGATCTCCCGGGCACGCTGTGCTTTCTGCTGCGCACTCATCCGTTCATCTTTCTGGAGCCTGCGCAGTTCGTCCGTCAGAGCGTAAGCCTTGCTTTCCACTTCCTGAGCCAGAGTCCGTGCCTTTGCCCGGGCCGCTTCCAGCTCATTTTCACCCTGCTGGATCAGTTCATCCCGCTTTTTCCGGGCCGCTTCCAGCTGGTTGGAAGCCTCGTTGCGGAGTTCTTCCACTTCGTTCTGGCTTTCTTTCAGCTGCAATTTGAGGTCATCCAACTGGCCCAGAACAGCATCCAAACGCTTGTCTTCCGCAGACAAATGCTGCTGTGCTGCTTCAATGACCCGCTCCGGAATACCAAGTTTTTCACTGATCAGGAAAGCATTGGATTTGCCCGGCACACCGACACTGAGTTTATAGGTGGGGCGCAAAGTCTCGAGGTCAAACTCGCAGCTCGCATTGACTACCCCCTTGGTCTCAAGGGCAAATACCTTTAACTCGGCATAATGGGTAGTCGCCATCAGCAGGACTCCCCTGCGGCGCAGTTCCTCAATGATCGCAACCGCCAGTGCGGCACCTTCCGCCGGGTCAGTGCCTGCGCCCAGCTCGTCCAGAAGAACCAGTGTATGGGGCATGGCAAGCTCAAGAATTCCGGTGATCTTCTTCATGTGTCCGGAGAAGGTGGAAAGACTTTGCTCAATGCTCTGCTCATCCCCGATATCCACAAGAAATTCATCGAAAACGCAGATTTCGCTTCGTTCATCCGCCGGGATGAGGAAACCACACTGTGCCATTGCGCAAAGCAGGCCGGCAGTTTTCAGTGTGACCGTTTTGCCGCCGGTGTTGGGGCCGGTAATGATGAGCGAATCGTAATCTCTGCCCAATGCAATATCGACAGGAACGCACTTTTTGGGGTCGATCAATGGATGACGTGCCCGGATCAGAGAGAACGAGTTATCCGTTCGCACGGCGGGCTTGAAGGCTTTCATATCCAATGCAAGCCGGGCTTTGGCAAGGAGAACGTCGATCTCCAGCATGGCTTTGTAGCTGTACTGGAACTGCGGTTCAATCGCAGCTACCTGTCCGGTAAAGGCTACGAGAATCCGCTCGATCTCCTGAGCTTCCTGCGCACGATATTGCAAAATACGGGCGTTGGCTTCCACAACGGCCTGCGGCTCCACAAACACGGTAGCACCGGTGGACGAGACATCGTGGATGATGCCGCTCACCTCGCCTCGATATTCGCTTTTGACCGGGACAACATACCGGCCGTTTCGCATGGAGACCACGCTTTCCTGCAGGTATTTGGAGGTATCCATATTCCGTACCATGCTCTCTAATCGGTCCCGGATGCTGTTTTCCGTTGCACGGATTTTTTTGCGAAGCTCATTCAGGGTATGGGAAGCCGTATCGGCCATTGCATCCGGTGCAAGGATCGCACTGGAGATCTGCTGCTCGAGCCCGGGCTGCGGAGCCAGAGCATAGAACAGATCATCCGTGGGCAGAACGTCGTGTTCCGAGGAGCCGTACCAGCTGCTGAGATTCTGGAAGTTGCGCAGGGCTCCTGCAACCATCAGCAGTTCTCCCATGGACAGAACGCCGCCCTTGACCGCCCGGGCAGTCAAGGCATTTACGCCCTCTACACCGCCAAAGCGAGGGGAACCATTCTTAATAAGCAGGGTGTTGATGGCATCGGTCTGCTCAAGAGCGTATCGTACTTCATCCGGGTCACACTGAGGCTCTGCGGCCAGAAGCATATCCCGAGCTTCCTTGCATACGCAGCCTTCTGCTGCCCGTGCAATGATCTTATCGAGCTCAAGTGTTTTTAAATAGCTTGTCTCCATGGTAATTTTGATTATCCTCTTTTATGGTAATACTGATTTCAAAAATTGGTAACTTTTTAGTGGTTTGTCCAAGTGAGTCAGTGCATACTGCTCCGCTGCAATAGACAGCTTTGCCAGACTGCCCACTGAAATTTTAAAAGCAAAGATCTTTTTATCATCCACCAGACAGATGTGCCGCAGGGCGTAAAGTGCTCCCTGATCCAGATTGCAGCTCTTCCCTGCTTTTTTTGCACAATCATCACAGAGCAGATAGCCTTCCTGAACATCCAGATAAAATGCAGGGCCATCGTATCGGCCACAGTCCCGGCAGTAGACAAGCTGTGGAAGGAATCCACATTGACTCATGGTGCGCAGCTCAAATACAGCCTTGATAACCCGGACATCCGTCTTATTTTCGTTGATCATATAAAGACAGTTGAGAAGCAGCCGCAGTTCCCTGTCTGCCTCTTCTCCGGTGGGCGAAAGTGCAGAAGCCATTTCACCCATGTACATGGCAAGGCCCATTCCCTCTACAGTGGCGGAAATGTTATAAAAGATCTTTTCGACCGAGGCCTCCTGCACCGTATACATATTCCGTCCCGGAAGAAGTACGAACTCAGAATAGCAAAGCAGCCCGCAGGCAGTGAGCAATTTGCTTTTCAGCCGCAGGCTGTTCTTTGCCAATGCGGAGATGACTCCCAGCTTTGGCGTCAATATGGTCAGGATGCGATCTGCCTCTTTATACCGGATCTCTTTCAGCACGAGCCCCATTGTTACGATCGTGTCCATCGGATGCATCTCCTGTTGGCCGCCGTTCTGCTCAGCGTTTGTTGGTGTTCTGCTTGAAGCCGAAATTGTTCAGCAAGAACTCGTTGTCACGCCAATCGGCTTTGACTTTGACCCAGCATTGCAAATTGACACGGCAGCCCAGAAATTCTTCGCAGTCGGTGCGGGCGGCACTGGCAATTTTTTTGAGCATTGCCCCGCCCTTGCCAATGACCATTCCCTTGTGACTTTCCCGCTCACAGTAGATATTTACATCGATATCCACCAAATCTGTGCCGGGCCGTTCCTTGAACCGCTCGACCACAACAGCGATACCGTGAGGAATTTCATCCCGCATAAAGAGCAGGGCCTTTTCCCGGATAACCTCAGCAACCAG
This sequence comes from uncultured Faecalibacterium sp., assembly GCA_937917475.1. GTDB lineage: Bacteria > Bacillota > Clostridia > Oscillospirales > Ruminococcaceae > Faecalibacterium. The sequence goes on along the minus strand of CALDNF010000088.1, from coordinate 3,159 downwards.
TTCTTTCTCCGGCATATCCGTGTAGGCGTCGTCATCAAAGTAATGCGGGCCTTCTACTGCATAACGGCTCAGTGCATCAAACAACTCCTCGCAATGGTCATCTGCCCGGACGCTGATGGTGTAAACGTCATCGAACACGCCAAGAGCTTTCAGCTCTTCCTTCCGGGCTTCCAGATCGGCGGGGTCTTTGACAAGATCGGTCTTGTTGATGACAGCAATCGCCGGGCCGCCATGGCGCAGGGCATCCACCAGCATCATTTCAGACTCATTGAGTGCACCGTAAGGCTCAAACAGCATCATCGAAACATCCACGTCTGCCATGGAATCGCTGGCTGTTTTGTCCATACGCTTGCCCAGTTTGTTATGAGCCTTATGCACGCCGGGAGTATCCAGCAGAACATACTGAAGAGGCCCCCGGGTGATCACACCAGTGATCCGGGTGCGGGTAGTCTGAGGCTTGGAGGTAACGATGGCCACCTTTTCTCCGACCAGACGGTTGGTCAAACTGGATTTGCCCACATTGGGCCTGCCGATCACGGCCACAAAGACCGAGGATGTATCATAATGCGGCTGCATGGATGTTGCATTTTTCAAAATAAAACTCCTGTCTCCTTGGCGCAGAATGCGCACAACAATTTGAATGGCCGGGGCAGCTTATTCCGTATAGCTGACGGTCCGGGGCAAGCCAAGCTGCGTCAGAACAGCTTCTTCTTTTTCCCGCATCCGCATGGCTTCCAGACCGCCATTTTCATGGTCGTAGCCCAACAGATGCAGCATAGAGTGAACGGTCAGGAAAGCGACCTCCCGCTGCAGCGGATGGCCATACAGAGTGGCCTGCTCCTGTGCACGCTCCATGCTGATAACAATATCACCAAGCATCTTGCAGCCATTGTTTTCATCAATGTCATACACACCGTTCTCGCCCAGAGGAAAGCTCAGGACATCGGTGGGCATCGGCTTGTTGCGGTACTGATTGTTCAGCTCAGCAATTGCAGCGTTGTCCACAAAGGTGACGCTGATCTCTGCCGGGTCATCAAAATGTTCGTATTCCAGCACAGCGTTGCAGGCCCGGCGGATCAGAATCCGAAGACCGGACGGTACCTTGACTGCTTTCTGGGAATTAGTGATCAAAACTTTATTGGACATAACTTGTCCGCTCCTTTCTTAGATACACATTCTGCTACACAGTTTCAGCGTTTGGCCGGGTGTGCAGCTGCTTCATACGCTTTGATGATCTCCTGCACCAGCCGGTGACGCACGACATCTTTTTCCGTAAAATAGCACTGAGCAATTCCATTCACGCCCTTGAGAACCTGCAAGGCATCCACAAGACCGCTGCGGGTCCGGTCCGGCAGATCGATCTGAGTCACATCGCCGGTCACAACCACTTTAGAGCCCACGCCCATTCGGGTCAGAAACATCTTCATCTGCTCCGGGGTCGTGTTCTGTGCTTCATCCAGAATAATAAAGGAATCGTCCAGCGTCCGGCCGCGCATGTAGGCCAGCGGAGCCACTTCGATGATCTGTTTTTCCACCAGACGCTCGTAGGTCTCGGCTCCCAGCATATCGAACAGACCATCGTAAAGCGGACGTAAATAAGGATCTACCTTCTGCTGCAAATCTCCGGGCAGAAAACCGAGCTTTTCACCGGCTTCTACGGCCGGACGAGTCAGCACAATGCGGGAAACATCCTTTGCCTTAAACGCTTTAACGGCCATTGCCACAGCCAGATAAGTCTTACCCGTACCAGCCGGCCCAACACCAAACGTGATGGCATTTTTCCGGATCGCATTGAGATATTCTTTCTGTCCCAGAGTTTTGGGACGGATCGGACGTCCCTTTACGGTGACAGTCACAAAATCCTCTGTTAACTCCCGGACTCGCTTTTCTTCCCCATCATGGGCAAGGCTCAGGCAGTAGCGAACTGTCTGATCTTCCAGCGGCGTATGATTTTCGATCAGAAGCAGCATTCCCTCCACCGCACGGACGGCGGCAGATACATTTGCCGGTTCACCGGATATCCGGAGCATCGTGCCCCGACAGACCGCCGTGACCGAAAACTCCTGCTCCAATAATCGAATGTTTCGGTCGCAGTTGCCAAATACTGCCGCTGCAATCTCTACACTATCCAGTTCAATGCTCTTTTCCGCCATGTGGCCCTCCTGAAACTCTTGATAAGAATCCATCTATATTGTACCACCAAAAGTCTGTTTAGAAAACTATGAAAATTGCACAAAATATTCCGACTATATCCATCGCTTTTTCCATAGGAAAGGGTTAAGGTGTCCTGACAGCACATCCTGCTCCTGCTCACATGGGCCGGGAGCGACACCACCCAGAGTGCCGTAAAGCTCCGGCAGGCCCGGCAGGAGCTGGCCGAGTTCGTAAAGGCCACCGGCAGTCGGGCTGACAGCTCCCGCACCATGGTCTCCGGCTTTGGCAGGAGTGCCAGTAGTAAGGCGACGTGGAATGTCCGGCGCAATACATTGACAAACGCTGCCGGGCAAACTATCATTAAAGTTAATAAGAGCGATATCAAGGGGCCTCGAAACGGCATCACACAAAAGACCAATTCCAAGGGCGGCATAGACCGCAATTATTACGGCCCGGATGGTCGGCAGACCAAGCAGATCAGCAACAACGGCCACGGTCACAAGGTGGAAGAAATGGTTGGAAAGCATGGTGAGCACGCTCACGATTATATTTTCGATTCGGATGGGCATTTGCTTGAACGGCCTTCTCGTGAGCTGACCGAGCAGGAGCGAAAGGAGAACAATGATATCATATGACAGCAACTGCTTTGCAGAAAGAACTCACCAAGGGATGGGCAATGCTCGTCTTTCAGTACCACGGAAAAGAAGGTCATGTAGACCCTTATTGCACAAGAGAAGAAGGCTTTCCTTATCTCCTGTGGTACGAGGGAGACGAAAAGCTTGTCCACAGCATGGACGAAGTTATGAACACGCCCATTTTTGACAGTCGTTCTCTTGCTGAGATCGCCGGAGATATTTCCGACATCGACTGGTGCTAGTAACAACCCAATATCACAAGCGTCTTTGCCCACCCGGGCAGGGACGCTTTTTTCATGCCCATTCTGCCCGCAGGAGGACGGAATGAGCCCCATCGCAGAGGGCGGTGCGTACCCCGCCCACAACCGAG
>CALDNF010000087.1 GCA_937917475.1 uncultured Faecalibacterium sp. | reverse complement strand
CCGCAAGCTTCAAGGGCGCAGGCCGCCGCTTTGAGGTCTACGGCGAGTGCAACGGTGCTGTGGTGGTGGATGATTATGCCCATCATCCCACTGAGCTGCGTGCTACCCTGAACACCGCCAAGGAGCTGGGCTACAAGCGTGTGATCGCTGTCCATCAGCCGTTTACATACAGCCGCACCAAGATGCTGTTCAACGACTTTGTGGATGTGCTCAAGATCCCCGACATCACGGTGCTGACCCCCATCATGGGCAGCCGTGAGCCCAACGATCCCACGATCACCAGTGCAAAGCTGGCAGCACAGATCCCCGGCTCGGTCCTCGTGAACAGTCTGGAAGAGGCTGCGGATTGGGTCAAGGCCAACGCCAAAGAGGGCGATCTGGTCATCACGCTGGGCTGCGGTGATATCTATAAGGCCAGCAAGATGATGGTGGCCGACAACAAGTAAAACGCAAATTACAGTACAAGGCCGGAGCCCCTGCGGGCTCCGGCCTTGTGCATTTTGTTTCCAGATGCGTTATTTCGCTCTGCGGGCTAAAATTTCGTCGAGGATGGCGTCGGCTACGTCGGCCTTGCTCATCAGGGGCAGCTCCCGGGTGCCGTCCGGGGTGATGAAGGTGACTACATTGGTGTCCACACCGAACCCGGCACCGGAGACTTTCAGGTTGTTGGCTACCACCATGTCAAGGTTTTTCTTGGAAAGCTTGGCAGAGGAATTTTCCAGCATATCCCGGGTCTCCATGGAGAAGCCGCAGAGGAACTGCTTCGACTTCTTGGGCCCGATGGTGCCAAGAATGTCGTCGGTGCGTTCCAGCGGGATGCTCATGTCGCCGTCCTTTTTCTTGATTTTGTCGTCGGCCACCTGCGCCGGGCGGTAATCGGCCACGGCAGCCGCCATCACCAGAATGTCGGTGGTGTCAAACCGGCTGGTGACGGCTTCGTACATCTCCCGGGCGGTGGTGATGGACACATCCTCGGTGAACTTGACCGGCGGCAGGGCGGTGGGTCCATGGATGAGGGTGACGTCTGCACCCCGCATGGCAGCAGCCCGGGCCACGGCGTATCCCATCTTGCCGGTGGAGTGGTTGGTCAGGTAGCGCACCGGGTCCAGCGACTCCTGCGTGGGCCCGGCGGTGACGGTGATGCGCAGGCCGGCCAGGTCTTTGGGCCGGGCGATGGTGTGGAGGATGTACTCAATGAGAACCTCCTCTTTGGGCAGGCGGCCGCTGCCCACATCATTGCAGGCAAGAAGGCCGCTTTCGGAAGGGATGACCGTGAAGCCGTAGTGCTCCAGCGTTTTCAGGTTGTCCTGCGTGATGGGGTTTTCCAGCATCCCGGTATTCATGGCAGGGGAGACCAGCTTGGGACACTTTGCCGCCAGAACCACGGTGGTGAGCATATCGTCGGCGATGCCGTGGGCCATCTTGGCGATGACATTGGCCGTGGCCGGGGCCACCAGAATGACATCGGCCTTTTTTGCCAGCGAGATATGGGTGACCTCAAACTTGAAATCCCGGTCAAAGGTGTCCACCATGCATTTGTGGCCGGTGAGCGTTTCAAAGGTAAGGGGTGTGATGAACTGGGTGGCGTTTTTGGTCATGATGACCTCCACATCGGCCCCCAGCTTTTTTAAAGCACTGGCGACATTCGCCATTTTGTAGGCGGCAATGCCGCCGGTAACGCCCAGAAGGACGCATTTGCCCTTTAGATCCATCCAAAAAACCTCCTGCGCCTCTCAAACAGAGGCAGATGATGCTTTAAGTATAATCCAAAACCGCCGCCAGCACAATAAAATCTTTGCATGGGCTTGTATCTCAGACAAAAATGCGGTAAAATACAGCTTGACAAATTTGAGATGAACCCAATAAAAAGGAGGGCCGAAAGGTTTCCTGAATATGATCTTAGCCATTGATATAGGCAACACCACCGTCGCCCTGGGGGGCATCAAGGACGGACGTGTATGCTTTGTGGCCCACATGGATACGGTGCGCACCCGCACAGCGGAGGAATACCGCACCGAGATGGAGAAGGTGTTCTCCCACCGCCGCCACCCTGAACGGCCCATCCGGTTCGAGGGTGCGGTGCTGACCAGCGTTGTGCCCCAGATCACCGGGGCACTGGCCGAGTGCGCCCGCTGGTATACCGGCAAAAAGCCGGTCATCGTTTCGCCGGAGGTCCGCACCGGGCTGACCATAGGTGTGCCCGACCCCCACGCCGTGGGCAAGGACCGGCTGGTGGATGCTGCCTACGCTGCGGCAAACTTTCCCCTGCCGGTGGTCACCGTAGACCTTGGCACTGCTACTACCTTTAATGTAGTGGACGAGAACCGGGTGTTCCGGGGCGGCGTGATCTGCCCGGGGCTTTCCACCGGGCTGCGGGCTCTGGGCGAACGCTGTGCCCAGCTGCCGCAGGTCCATCTGTCCTCGCCCAAAAGTGCCATCGGCATC
>CALDNF010000086.1 GCA_937917475.1 uncultured Faecalibacterium sp. | reverse complement strand
CGGGGCATCTCGGTTCTGGTCATCAGCTGCCCCTGTGCGCTGGGCCTTGCCACCCCGGTAGCCATCATGGTAGGCAACGGCCTTGGTGCCAAAAACGGCATCCTGTTTAAGACCGCCGCTTCTCTGGAAGCCGCAGGCCGTACTCAGATCGTTGCACTGGACAAAACCGGCACCATCACCAGCGGCGAACCCAAAGTCACTGATCTCCTCCCCGCAGAAAATGTGACGGAAACGGAGCTTCTGACCCTTGCCGCTGCATTGGAACGCAAGAGCGAGCACCCGCTGGCAAAGGCGGTTCTGGCCTATGCTGAGAGCCAGCAGACTGCCGCTCCGGATGTCACCGACTTTACTGCCCTGCCCGGCAACGGCCTTTCGGCCAAGCTCAACGGCATGGAGATCTTCGGCGGCAATGCATCCTTTATTTCCAGCAAGACCATCGTTCCCGAGGCTCTTTCGGCCAAGGCAGCGGAACTTTCCGCTGAAGGTAAAACGCCCCTCTACTTCGGCGGTGCAGGCCGCCTGTTGGGTGTCATTGCTGTGGCCGACACCATCAAGGAGGACAGTCCCCGGGCCATCCGGGAGCTGCAGAGCATGGGCATCCGTGTTGTGATGCTCACCGGCGACAACCAGCGCACCGCAGACGCCATCGGGCGGCAGGCCGGTGTGGATGAAGTCATTGCCGGGGTCCTGCCCGACGGAAAAGAAGCGGTCATCCGGGAACTTCAGAAGTCCGGCAAGGTCGCCATGGTGGGCGACGGCATCAACGACGCCCCTGCCCTGACCCGGGCTGACACCGGCATTGCCATCGGAGCCGGCACTGACGTTGCCATTGATGCGGCAGATGTGGTTCTGATGAATTCCAAGCTATCGGATGCGCCTGCCGCCATCCGGCTGAGCCGTGCCACCCTGCGCAACATCCACGAGAATCTGTTCTGGGCATTCATTTACAATATCATCGGCATCCCGCTGGCTGCCGGTGTGTTCATTCCCTTTGGCCTGACGCTGAACCCCATGTTCGGCGCAGCCGCCATGAGCCTGTCCAGCTTCTGCGTGGTCAGCAATGCACTGCGGCTCAACCTGTTTGATCTGCACAGCACAAAACACGACCATCCGCTGAAAAAACACACTCAGTCACCCGCTCTGCCCGTTGCTTCCCAGCAGCCCGCAGCGGCTGAAAATACTGCCGAACCCGCTTCGGCATCTGTCAAGGAGGATACTTCTATGAAAAAGACCCTGCACGTTGAAGGCATGATGTGCGGCCATTGTGAAGCCCGTGTCAAGAAAGCTCTCGAGGCTCTGCCCGAGGTCAGCGAGGCTGTGGTGAGCCACGAGGCCGGCACTGCCATCGTCACCCTGACCGGTGAAGTCGCTGACGACACCCTCAAGAAGGCTGTTGAGGACCAGGATTACAAGGTCACCGGCATCGAATAATCCTTTGCAGCGCAAAAATCCCGACATTTCCGTTTTGGAGATGTCGGGATTTTTCTTTTTATATTTCTTTTGTCACAGCAACCGTCTCGATGCCATACCGTTCAAACAGCCGCACTGCCGCCGGGCCAATGACTTCGCCGCTGACAGCTATGGGGATAGCCGGCGGGCAGGACACCGCAGGCATGGCGCAGACACGGCCCATTGCAGCGGCACAGGGGATCCGTTCCTGCGGGGCAAAGACCGATTCCCGGATGGTGCAGGACTGCTTTGCTTCCTGCATCAAAGCGGCAAAGTCTGCCGCAGCACCGGGCCTTGCACCTTCTGAAAGCCGGGCCGGGCGATTGGCGCAGAAGCCCCGGAGGACCGCCGTCAGCCGTTCATAGTCCCGGGGCGAATTTTCCGGGGTGAACATCAGCACGAGATACCGTGGGTCGGCATATTCACATTCCATGCCGCCCGCACGCAAAATCTCGGCCAGCTGCACACCGGTCAGCCCCAGCACGGAAGCATCCAGCGTAACTTTCAAGGGCTCCCTGTCCGCATCGTCCAGCGCAAATTTTCCCTGAGCTCCTGCCGCAGCAGCCAATGCATTGAGCTCCTGCCGCAGCCGGGCCAACGCATCCAGACAATGGGCAAGACGAACAGGGTATCCATCCTCCAGATACCGGTTGCAGCAGTCCAGTGACTGCAAAATCAGATAAGAAGGGCTGGTGGACCCAAAGAGAGCCAGAGCTCCCCGCACCGCCTGTTCGTCTTGCACCGGAGCCGTCGGCCCCAGATGCAGATAAGCACCGCCGGTGAGCACCGGCAGGGTCTTATGGCCCGAATCGCAGCACATCGCCGCCCCCAGTGCAATGGGGTGGCGGCTTCCGTCCGGCAGAAAATGCAGATAAGCGCCGTGGGCATTGTCCACCAGAAGCGGAATGTCCAGCGGTCTGCACACAGCCGCAAGGGCTGCAATGTCCTGCACGCCGCCCAGATAATCCGGGCTGGTAAGGTAGACCCCAAAGGGTGTTCTCCCCTCCTCTGCCAGCTCATCCAGCGCAGCGGCAAGGGCATCCGGATGCACCGGGCAGCTGCACAGCTCCCCCATTTCCTCCGGCGCAGGCCAGAGCCACCGGATATCAAAATCCAGCAGCGCAGCCGCATAGAGAAGAGCTTTGTGGGCGTTGCGTGCTGCCAGAAGCACCGGACGTTTCTCCGTCCTTGGAGCCGCCTGCAGCGTCAGAAAAAGCATGGCACGGATGCATTGAGAAGAGCCCTCGGTGCTGTAGCAGGTGCACACCGTGCCGAACAGCTTTGTCGCATTGGCCTCGCTTTGGGCAATGATGCCCTCTGCCTCGTACAGCTCATCGGCACCTTTGATCTCGGTGATGTCGTACGCCTCGCAGCCCAGAAAATTCTGCCCCTTGTGCCCCGGCATATGCAGCCGGGAAGTCCCGGACGACGCATAGCGGGCCACAAAATCCACAATGGGTGTGGTCATGCTCATTCGCAGGCTTCGCCGTCAGCGCAGGCATTGCAGCTGCCGCCGATCTCAATGGGCACTTCCACGCCCTTTGCGGCAAGCTCCTGATTTTCGGCCACCTTGATCATGATGGCGCACTCCATCCGCTTTTTGAACAGCTCACAGCCGTACTC
>CALDNF010000085.1 GCA_937917475.1 uncultured Faecalibacterium sp. | reverse complement strand
ACATGGTATAGCCGCCGGCCTGACCACGGGGGATGATGGTGATCTCATGCACTCTGGGGTGATGCTTGCAGTAGAAGCCTGCCACAGCGTGGCCTGCCTCGTGGTAAGCGGTCAGCTTCTTTTCCTCAGGGCTGACCACACGGCTCTTCTTCTCGGGACCCGCCATGACCTTCATGGAAGCTTCCTCAATGTCCTCCATGGTGATGGCCTTGCGGCTGCGGCGTGCAGCCAGCAATGCGGCCTCATTGACCAGATTCTCGAGGTCTGCGCCCGCAAAACCTGCGGTGCGCTGTGCGATGACCTTGAGGGACACGTCCGGAGCCAGAGGCTTATTCTTGGTATGGACCTTGAGGATCTCTTCACGGCCCTTGACATCGGGCAGGCCCACATAGACCTGACGGTCAAAACGGCCCGGACGGAGCAGAGCCTTATCCAGAATATCGGCACGGTTGGTGGCTGCCATGACGATGACGCCATCGTTGGCTTCAAAGCCGTCCATTTCCACCAGCAGCTGGTTCAGCGTCTGCTCACGTTCATCGTGGCCGCCGCCGAGGCCCGCACCGCGCTGACGGCCCACCGCATCGATCTCATCGATGAAGATAATGCAGGGCATCGTCTTTTTGGCCTTGTCGAAAAGGTCACGGACACGGGAAGCACCCACGCCGACATACATTTCCACAAAGTCAGAGCCGGAAATGGAATAGAAGGGCACGCCTGCCTCACCGGCGCAGGCACGGGCCAGCAGGGTCTTACCGGTACCCGGAGGGCCCACCAGCAGGACACCGTGCGGGATGCGGGCACCCAGAGAGTTGAACTTGTCGGGACTCTTGAGGAACTCCACGACTTCCTTCAACTCTTCCTTTTCCTCGTCCTCACCGGCCACATCGGCAAAGGTGGCCGTCTTTTTGTTCTCGTGTTCGTCCTTGACCTTGGCCTTGCCCACGTTCATGATACCGCCGCCGCCGGCACCGCCCCGCATCATGGAGAAGAGCAGGAAGCCGGTGCAGCCCAGCATACCCAGATAGAAGATGATCTCCATCCAGGGGATGGTCTCCTTGAGGGAGGTGTAGTCGTAGGTCATGGGCGCATCCGGATTGGCTGCGTCGTAAGACTGGATATACTTGTCCACATTCTCAATGAAAACATAGGCATAGGGCAGCTTGTAGCGGACGGTCACCGTGCCGTCGTTCTCCTTGACTGCGCCGGTAGAATCCGACGAGGAAGAGAACATTCCGCTCAGCAGCCCGCCGGAGGCCTGCTCCGCACTGGCGGCAGAGTCGGTATCCGGCAGGGGCAGGTCGCCCTCTTTCAGTTTCAGGGTGATGACGCTGGTGTTGCGGTCCAGCGTGAAATCAGTGACCTGATTGTGCTCAAAATAGTGTACCACCGTGGAATAGCTCATGGTGGAACCGCTGGTGGAGCCGGTGGTGTTTCCGACCACCGACCAGACCATCAGCACCGCTGCCAAGGCTAAGGCCAGGATCAGCGGGTTAAAACGAGGTCGTTTGGATTGCAAAAAAGATCAACTCCAGTTCTGGTTTTATTTTTCGTATACCTCGGGCTTCAAAACGCCGACGTAAGGCAGATTGCGATACTTTTCGTCATAGTCCAGACCATAGCCCACCACAAACTCATCGGGAACCACAAAGCCCTCGTAGTCGGGGGCGATATCGGCCTTGCGGCGGCTGGGCTTGTCAAGGATGGTGCAGATCTTCACCGAATTGGGATTCCGCATCTTGAGCATGGGCACCAGATTGGACAGGGTAACGCCGGTGTCCAGAATATCCTCCACGATCAGCACATCTTTGCCGGACAGATCGCCGTCCAGATCCTTGATGATCTTGACCAGACCGCTGGTGGTGGTGTTGCTGCCGCCGTAGCTGGACACGACCATGAAATCGATGCTGCAGGGGATGGTCACCGCCCGCATCAGGTCCGCCATAAAGACCACAGAGCCCTTCAGGATGGAGACGAGGACCAGATTTTTGCCCTCGTAATCCCGGCTGATCTGTGCGCCCAGCTCTGCGACCTTGGCTTTGAGCTGCTCTTCCGAGACCAGAACGTTCTTGATATCGTCGTTCATGCTCATGATTTTATTCCTCCGTTTTTACCATTTCCAATTCCAGAATGTCGGCGGCATCACTGCCGGGGGCAAGCCCATCGGCAAAACCTCCGCCCCAGACCCAGACCACTTCGCTGCCTGCGGCAAGAAGCGGCAGACGGCTGCGCTGCGGGGGCGGGACACCTTCCTCATTCATCCACCTGCGCAGTTCCTTGGTCACTCCCCGTCCCGCCGGACGGAATCGGTCCCGGGGCTGACGGCAGCGCAGGCAGAGTGCAGGGTATAACATCATTATTTTAGCATAATCCGCCCGATTTTTTAAGTCTTTTTTATGAACACCCTGTGTTTTTTCTTCAAAACCGGCCGGAATGATCCGGGTTTTCAGCTTCCACCCGCCCGGAAGCGGATATTCGGCTTCCTTTTGGGGGCAGAATGGCAGCTGAAACCGCTCTTCGTTCCCAGCTTCCGGAGCTTCTCTGCGAAGCATTTCAGCCTCTTCCCGCCGGAGCAGGCCGTGGGCCGCACAGAACCGAACCCTGCCGGTCACCTGCACACCGCCCCTTCCCCGCTCCACGGTCTCCGCCAAAAGCCGGATGTATTTTTCCTCTGCATCCCGCTCCGGAGACACCAGCTGATGCAGGGCCGCTTCCAGAACAAGAGGGTCGGCCTGCTGCAGCACATCCAGCTGCCAGGCCTGCCCGGCCCAATCCGAAGCTTCCGCTTTTTCCAGCAGCCGCTCCGCCTGCCGGGCAAAATAGGCATCTGCCCGGGCGGCTTTCTCACAGAACCGGGCCAGATTCTGTTCTGCCCCGCTGTTTACGGACTGAAGGACCGGCAGAGCCCTATGACGGAGCCGGTTCCGGGCATAGGCATCGGTATGGTTGGTCTCGTCGGTGACCCACCCCTGTCCGAAAGTCCGGCAGAAGTACTCGGTATCCTCTCGGGTCAGGATCAGAAGCGGGCGGCAGAACCCCTCCCGCAGCGGGCGGATACCTCCCGCCCCATGGAGCCCGGTGCCCCGTGCCAGCCGGAACAGCAGCGTTTCAGCCTGATCAGTAGCAGTATGGGCCGTTGCCACCCGGGATATCCCATTCTCGGTCCGCAGCCGGTCAAAACAGGTGTAGCGGAGGCGGCGGGCCCAATCCTCTCCGGCGTGAGACGGCACCGCCATCCCTGCATCCTCCGGGTGAAAGACCCGCAGCTCCACCCCCAGCCGGGCGCACTCGGCCCGTACAAAGGCTTCGTCCCGGTCAGCGGTCTCCCCCCGCAGTCCGTGGTTGACATGGCAGGCCGTCAGCACAAAGCCAAACTCCGGCTGCAAGCAAAGCAGGATACGCAGCAGAGCCATGCTGTCCGCTCCGCCCGACACTGCCGCAGCAAGCCGCAGGGGCCCGCCGGGAGCCATCAGCAGGCCTTCTTCCCGGCAGAACGTCCGCACCTGCTCCAATATTGCGTGAATACGCTGATCTTCGTTCATAGTAAAATTACGTTTTGTATTGTTTACCGTTTAAAATCCACATCCATAAAGCGGGTGTGAGCACCATCCCAGCCCAGCGGAACGGTGCTGGTCTCGCCGTGACGGTTCTTTGCCACAATACATTCGGCGGTGTCGGCATCTACATCCGAACCATCCGGGTTCTGGCTGGCATAGTAGGAATCACGGTAGAGGAAGAGGACGCAGTCGGCGTCCTGCTCGATGGAACCGGAATCACGCAGGTCCGACAGCTGGGGGCGGTGGGAGGAGTTGTTGCCCTGCTTTTCCACCGCACGGGACAGCTGGGAAAGGGCTATGATGGGCACATTCATTTCCTTTGCCATGATCTTGAGGTTCCGGGTGATGGAGCTGATCTCCTGCACACGGTTCTCGCTG
>CALDNF010000084.1 GCA_937917475.1 uncultured Faecalibacterium sp. | reverse complement strand
CGTGCTCCATGTCATCCACACTGAACAGCTCCTGGAAGCTCATACGGCCGATACGAGCCACAGCATCCAGACTGGTCAGAGCCAGAGCGGAAACGCACATGGTCATAAAGACGGTAGCAGCGTAAGCAGGAACACCGAACATCTCAAAGAAGCCTGCAACGCCGCGGCTGAAGATCTGGAAGGGAGTGCCGGCAGCGGGAGTGCCATCGGCAGCTGCGGCAGCACCGGCAACGCACAGAGCCAGAACAGCCAGCAGACTCTCCAGCACCATTGCGCCATAGCCGACCTTCAGCATATCCTTCTCGTTCTCAACGGTCTTGGAAGAAGTGCCGGAAGAAACCAGACTGTGGAAACCGGAAACAGCACCACAGGCAACTGTGACGAACAGGATGGGGAACATAGTGCCCAGCTTATCGTTGTTGAAACCGGTAAAGACGGGCAGATTCATGGTGGGGTGAGCGACCAGCAGGCCAACCACGGCACCGATGATCATGGCCACGAACATAAAGGTGGTCATGTGGTCACGAGGCTGCTTGAGCATCCACATGGGCAGGACAGCTGCAAAGAAGATATAGACAAAGGTGATATAGCTCCATGCGGCCTTGCCGAGAATGATGGGGAAGTTTGCGCCGACAACGAAGGACAGCACGATGAAAACAATGCTGATGACGCTTTCCTTCCAGCCGGAGAAGTTGAACTTCTTCTGGATCAGGCCGAAAACCACGGCGAAGACCATGAACATGATGGAGACCATACCGGCAGCACCATTGGTCTGCGCAGCTTCGACCAGTGCACCATCAGTGCCATAAGCGTTGAAGGTGCCGGCAACCATGTCAGCGAATGCAGCAATAACGATGCCGCAGAACAGCCAGCAGAACAGCAGGAACAGCTTACGGCCGGTCTTACCGATGTACTTTTCGATCAGCATACCCATGCTCTTGCCGTCATTCTTAACGGAAGCATACAGGGCACCAAAGTCGGTCACGGCACCAAAGAAGATGCCGCCGATCAGGACCCACAGCAGAACGGGCAGCCAGCCGAAGGCAGCAGCCTGAATTGCACCGGTGACAGGGCCGGCACCTGCAATGGAGCTGAACTGATGTGCAAAAACGGTCCAGCCGTTGGTAGGAACATAATCCCGGCCGTCCTCATGGACGACTGCGGGAGTCTTAGCCTTGGGGTCGATGCCCCACTTGTTTGCCAGCCAGCGTCCGTAGAAAGTATAAGCTCCCAGCAGACACACGGCTGCGATCAAAACGATGACCAGCGTGTTCATTTCTTTTACCTCTTTCCTTTCTTTCCAAACGGCAATGCACCAGAACTGTGGCGGCTGTGCAGCGAAGGGATGCCGACGAAAAAAGCCTCCGTCTCCCGAGACAGCGTTTGCTGTCTGCCGAAGACGAAGGCTTAAAATCAGAGGCTCTGTCAAGCACTCTGTAAGTTCTCCGCGGTACCACTTCGATTGCTGTCCGGATGGACAGCCGCCTTGAAAACGTACAGACATCCCACGGATGCGATACGCCGCCCTGTAACGTAGGCTGCACGGCCACACACTACTGAAAGCTTGCAAAAGCTTCGTTCCCGCAGGCTGCTCGCAGGTGAGGGCCCCTTGTGCTTTGCTGCCGTCTCGCATCAAAACAACGGCTTTCTGAAAGCAGGTGATGCAAAGGGTCATGTCCTGTTCATTGCATTTGCCGATTGATTGTCCCCATTTTAGCCGGATTTCATAATTTGTCAATATCTTTTTGCAAAGTTAGGAGACAATGCCAATTTGGCAGAAATTTTGTAAAGAATTTTTAGGTGATTTTGTTTCATGCGTGAAGAGAGCAAAAATGCACATAATAAAACCTGAAGAATCCTCAACAGGAGCTCTTGACTTTCACACTTTGAAGTGCTAAAGTATTAATGCAATAGATGAATTGTACCTGCACATTGAATGTCTGACGCCGCAAAGGAGGCAGTTATGGCTGAACGTAACCCCAGAAGAAACGAAACCACCGACGCACTGTTTGATGCGATCCTCAGCCTGGAAACCCGGGAGGAGTGCTACAATTTCTTTGAGGATCTGTGCACGGTAAAAGAGATCTCGGATATGGCGCAGCGGCTGGAAGCTGCCAAGCTTCTGCTGAACGGCAGTACCTATGACCAGATCGTAAAGGCGGTGGAGATCAGCACGGCCACCATCAGCCGGATCAACCGCTGCATCCAGTATGGCTCTGGCGGTTATCGCACCACCATTGAAAAAGTAGAAGCCAAAGCAAAATCTGAGTCAGACGCTGCTGCCGGGTGACATCTGCCTGCCACCGGGCATAGGATGGGATGCACCTTATTAAATAGGAAAGGATGATCCCTCTATGGCAGCAACCAATTGTTCCCAGCTCAATTGCCCGGCTCTACCCAGCGTCACGCTGGATCAGGCTGTGATCGACCTGCTGGAAAGCATCGCTCTGCAGGAGTCGGCACTGAGCCACATCCTCTGCGCCGAAAGCCAGAAGATGAAGACCGCCATGAATATGGAAGAACTTGACCTGTGCAAGCTTCTGGAAGTCAACGACTCGGCTACCAATATGGTCCACGCCGTTGCCAATCTGGAACTTGTGCTCAAGGAAAAGCTGGAGTTCATCTCCAATAACCTCTATTATCCGTCCACCGACACCGGAACGTCTGTGGGATCGAACGGATAACCCTCTCGTTTGCCTGCCTGCTTTTGCCGGGCAGGCATTTTTTTGATGGGCGGGGAATTGCTGACCGGGTAAAAATGTGCTATACTATAGACTATGTATATCAAAAGAAAGGGGAACAAGTCGTGCTTCACTATGACGCCATCCTGTTTGACGTAGACGGAACGCTGATCGATTCCGCTCCCGGAATTATAAATACGCTGCAAGAGGTTTTTGAAAAGATGGGGGTGGATGTGACCAATGTCAACCTCCGCCGCTATCTGGGGCCGCCGCTCCGCCGGAGCTTCGGCGAGCATTTTACGGACCCGGCCAAGATCGAGGAAGCTGCGGAGCTTTATCGGGCCAGTTATGCGGTAAAGGGCAGCCACGAGGGCAGCCTTTACCCGGGCGTGCCGGAGATGCTCCGCCGCCTGAAGAATGCAGGGCTGATCCTCTGTACGGCAACTTCCAAGCCCACAGCGGTAGTCACCCCCATCCTTGAGGAACAGGGGATCGTTGGATATTTTGATTTTATCGGCGGTGCGTCCATGGACGAGACACGGGACACCAAGACCGCAGTGGTGCGGTATGTTCTGGAACAGCCGCTGATGCAGGGAAAACGTGTCCTGATGGTCGGAGACCGGAACGATGATATGCGGGGCGCAGCGGATTGTGCTCTGGATGCGGCAGGAGCCTTGTACGGCTATGGCAGTCGGGAAGAGCTTGCGCCCTTCCATCCGGTATTGCTGGCCGAAAGCTGTGAAGAGCTGGCGGACAAGATCCTTGGTGTGACTGCGGACGGAAAACCGCTGAAAAATGAAGGGTGAATAAAATGAGTCGAAAGAAACAACCGGACAAGCAAACGATGACTCCGATGCAGAAGCAGGCAGTTTTGGTCTGCGTGATCTGCGCTCTGGCTGCACTGCTCACCATCGGTATCACGCTGACACTGCTGAAAAAGGGCAAGGAACCCGCCGCTCCTTCCGTGTCGGAAAGCACGGCAGACGGAACAGATCCGTCAGGAGAAAATCTGGCAGGGCATTATCAGATCAACAATACTTCGGCAGCCTTGCTGACCGAGACGGACGATGCCGGAGAAGACTACCTGAATCAGGTCCTTTTTCTGGGAGATTCCAACACCGTCCGCCTTTATAACAATGGTTTGATCTCGCTGCAGCAGTTTTGTGCCAAAGAAGGCATTGGTACACAGGCGGCTCTCAACGATGGCATCGTGACCTTTAAAAACGACAACAACCAGTATACCATTCCGGAAGCGGTGGCCAAAATGAAGCCCCGCCGGATCGTGATGACCTTTGGCACCAACGATACCGGAATGGACGTGGAGGATTTTATTGCTCACTACACCGCATTGGTGCAGGCAGTTCAGAGTGCTTACCCTTATGCGGATATTATCATCAATACGGTCCCGCCCATTCCGGAGGATCATTCCAATTATCCGCACATGGATCAGGCCAAGATCGATGATTTCAACATGGCTCTTCTGAGTATGTGCGAGCAGCTGAATCTTAAATTCCTGAACAGCGCAGAGACACTCAAGGGAGATGACGGCTACGGCAATGCGGAATACTACACCAATGGCGATATCCACCTCAAGACGGTGGGCCTGAAAGCGGTGCTGACCTACATCCGCACCCACGCTTACAACACCGAGGACCGCCGCCCAGCAGGTGACCTGACCGGTATCCCCACCCGGACGCTGGAATATGTCTCGAACCCCAGCTCTGCGGTGCAGGCACCCAGCAGCTCTGTCCCGGCCAGCGAAAGCACGGCCCCCAGCGAGAGCGCAAGCTCGAGTGAAAGCACCAGCAGCAGTGAGAGCAAGGACTCTGCAGTGCAGTATGAGGTGCGGTATCAGGTAGAGAAGAGCGGCGGCGGCTCCCTGAGCTGCGGCGGCGATTCCGGCAAGAGTCTGAGTTATAAGATCACCGACCCTGCCAAGTCGCTTACCGTCACCGCAGTTCCTGCCGACGGTTATGTCTTCGTCAAGTGGAGCGATGGGAAGACCGACAAGACGCGCAGCGATACCAACTTTACCCAGAATCTGGATGTGACGGCGGTGTTCGCAGCTCTGTCCGTCAAGATCAGCGGCGAACGGAGAGGAGAGTCCGTGGTCTTTCAGGCATCGGTCAGCGGAAAGTACGGCAGTGCCGATTCGATCCGCTGGTATTCCAACGGCACCGAGGTCACAGCGGCGGCGGGACAGAGCAAGGTGACCATCCCCATCACCAATATGACCGAAGCCACCTATAAAGTGCACGCCACTGTCAGTTACAATGGCAGTTCGGTGAGCAGCAATACCCTTACCATCACCGTTGTGAGTGGGTCTTCGGGCAGCTCTTCCAGCAGCTCGAGTCATCCGGCCTCGTCTGCAAGTTCCGGAACTTCCTCCGGAAGTACATCCGAGAGCACCAGCTCTTCCGTCTCTCATGAAACGGCTTCTTCCAGTGAGAGTACGTCCCACAGCTCGGGCAGTTCGTCTCACAGCAGCAGTTCCGAGAGCAGCTCTTCCTCCAAGGCGGAATCCGCCAAGGAAGAATCGAATTCTGAATCTGTGAACGAGGCAGCAAGTTCGTCCCAGAGCGAAGCGGCTTCCTCGGAGGCCTCTGCCAGCAAGGAAGAAAGCAAGGCGGAGTGATAAAATGCTGCAAACTTTTCCCGGCGCAGCCGCATAGGCTGTGGCGAGAGGAGGTGTGCAGATGATCAGTGAAGAGAACCGGGTTTCCGGTCTGCCGGGTGCCGAAGACGTGACCGATGGCAACGTGGACTATTATGAAACCGATTGGGAAAATGTGGACAACGGCGTATCGGAAGAGGATATGAACCGCTGCCCCGAGACCCCCTGCACCGGCACAAACCGCTGTGCGGAGAACACTCCGGAACAGACGGACGATGCTGCGTATGAAATCGTGCAGGAAAACTGAACGGAATCAGGAAGCCAGCTCTGCCGGGCGGGGCTGGCTTCTCGCTGTTCTCAAAAGAGAGGGAAAATATTATGGCAAAATACTATTGCGTCTTGTTTGACGCTGACAATACGCTGCTGGACTTTGATGCAGCGGAAAGCAAGGCCCTAGCCGAAACGCTGGTCACTTACGGCATTGAGCCGGATGCCCAGACGGTGCAGACCTATCGTGAGATCAACAGTGAGCTCTGGAAGCAGCTGGAAAAAGGTCAGATCCGCCGGGACAAGCTGATGAGCGAGCGGTTCACCCGCTTTCTGAAGGCAATCGATGCAGCCGGAAACGGTGCGGAGATGAACCGTTTCTACCTCGAGCAGCTTTCTACCCACCCGGACTTAATGTCCGGCAATGTGCTGGAAGTGATGGGGGAATTGTCAGAAGTGGCGACCCTTGCTATTGTGACCAACGGCTTTGACAAGGTGCAGAGCCGCCGGGTGCAGGAGTCCGGCCTGAACAGCTACCTCGAAGATGTGTTTGTTTCGGAAAAGCTGGACAGCGAAAAGCCGAACCGGAAAATTTTTGATGCTGCGCTCCGTTCGTTGGGCGTAGAAAACCGGGAACACGTTCTGGTGGTGGGCGACAGCCTGTCCAGCGATATTCAGGGCGGTATCAACGCCGGGCTGGACACCTGCTGGTTCAATCCGAATCACGCCGAAAATCCCGGCAAGGTCTGCCCCACCTACGAGATCGCAAGTCTGGAAGAACTGTATCCGCTGGTCATGGAACCGGAGGAACTGGCAAACATTGGCCTGAAGAACCGCCGCCATCAGCGGTGAGTGAAAGGCCCGGCAAAAGAACGGATAACAAATTATGTTGATTCATTTGGAAAAACTAGGCAAAAGCTTTGGCGAAAAGATCGTTCTGCACGATGTGACTGCCAGCGTGGAAAAGGAAGACCGGATCGGCATCGTGGGTCAGAACGGCGCAGGCAAAACCACCCTGCTCAAGATCCTGACCGGCGTTTATACGGATTATGAGGGAGAATTCAGCGTGACCCATGGTGTGACGCTGGGTTATCTGGAACAAAACGCAAAGCTCGATGCCACGCTGGATATCTATGGAGAGATGCGCTCTACCTTTGCACCAGTGCTGGATGCCATGGCAAAGATGCAGGTGCTGGAACGGAAGATGGCCGCCTCCCCCGAGGATGCGTCTTTGCTGGAACAGCACGATGCGCTGCAGAATATTGTGGATGCCGCCGACGGCTACAACATGGATGTGAACATCAAAAAGGTCCTTTCCGGCATGGGATTCCCGCAGGAAACGTGGGAGAAGAACGTGGGTGTTCTCTCCGGCGGCGAGCTGACGAGACTGCGTTTGGCAAAGCTTCTGCTGGAAAAACCGGATGTTCTGATTCTGGACGAGCCTACCAACCACTTGGATTTTGCCACCATGGAATGGCTCGAAAACTACCTCAAGGGCTACTCCGGTGCGGTGATGGTGGTCAGCCATGACCGGTACTTCCTTGATAATGTCTGCACCAAGATCTGGGAGGTCGCCTTCCAGACCATGACGACCTATAGGGGCAATTTCTCGGCCTACCTGCCTCAGAAAGAAGCTGCCAATGCCCTGCGTCAGAAGCAGCACGATGCCGATGTGGCATTGGCTGAAAAATTGCAGGACTATGTGGACCGCAACCTTGTCCGGGCATCCACCACAAAAATGGCCCAGAGCCGCCGCAAGCAGCTGGAAAAATTGGAGATCACCGAGGCTCCCAAAGATGAGACCAACCAGCTCAAGTTCCGGTTCGAGTACGATGTGGAGCCTTGGAATGAACTGGTCGTCCTCAAAAATCTGACCATCAAGATCGGGGACCGGACGCTGCTGGAACCCTTCAGCTATACCGTCTGCCGGGGCCAGCGGCTCATTATTGCCGGCCCCAACGGTGCAGGCAAGTCCACCCTGATGCAGGTGCTGGACGGCAAACGCCGGCCTTCGGGCGGCATGGTCCGTCTGGGCACCGGCGCACGGCCCAGCATCTTTGCCCAGCAGCAGAACCGTCTGGGTGCAGGCCGGGTCATTGACGTCATCTGGAACAAATACCCCCGTATGACCGAGCTGGAAGTCCGCAGCCATCTGGCAAAACTGGGGTTCCGGGGCGAAACGGTGTTCAAACCCTGCGAGGCTCTGTCCGGTGGAGAACTGGCCCGCCTGCGCTTTGCCGAGATCGTGCTGGAACGGCCCAATCTGCTGTTTTTGGATGAGCCTACCAACCACTTGGACATCTACACCCGGGAGAACCTGACCGAGGCTCTGATGGCCTACACCGGTACACTGCTGATGGTCACCCATGACCGTCACCTGATGAACAGTCTGGCCTGCCCCATCCTTTACCTTGAGGATGGAAAAGCTACGATCTATCCCAGCTACGACGCTCTGATGGGCCGAAGCACCGCTGCTCCGGCAGTGGAAAAATCTTCGGAGCCTGCCAAGGTGGGCTACGGCAAGGAACAGCGTCGCCGCCGGGCGGAGCTGCGTGCCAAGATCAAAGCCTGTGAGGACGAGATGGAAGCCTGTGGTGCACGGGAAGTAGAGCTGGACAATGAGATCAATTCGCCGGAGGTCTACAACGATCCCCAGCTGCTCCGGGAAAAGAGTGATGAACTGGCGGATCTGCGCTTCCATCAGGACGAGCTGTTCGCCGCTTGGGAAGCTGCCATGGAGGAACAGGAGCAATACGAGCAGTCGCTGGGCGGCGACGAATGACCCGCCCGCAAAAAGGAGAAATACGATGCCCAGAAATGACCGAAACTATAAAAAAACGCACGAGATCGCCCTTTCCGGGCTGCTGTTTGCGCTGGCTATGGCCCTTTCGTTCATTGAAGGAACACTGGTCATCCCGGGGCTGATGCCGGGCATGAAGCTGGGTCTTGCCAATATCGTGGTCATGTATGCGCTGTTCTTCATGGGCGCAAAGCAGGCTTTGATTTTGGATCTGCTCAAAGCGTTGTTCGTCTTTCTGGTCTCTGGCTGGACGGCGGGCTTTCTGTCCCTCTGCGGCGGTCTGCTCTCGCTGCTGGTGATGTGGGTGCTCTATTACCACGTCCCGGTTCGGCCTACCTGGTTCATCCTGTCGGTCTGCGGTGCGCTGTCCCATAACATTGGGCAGCTGCTGGGGGCGGGTGTGATTCTATCGTCCAAAATGTCCCTCTATTATGCGCCGGTCATGCTGGTGATGGGCCTTATTATGGGAGCGGTCACCTCGGTGACCCTCAGGGCGATTCTGCCGGCCCTTGGCAAGATCGGCTACAATACCCACGAAAAGCGTGGGGAAGAGTGACCTGCCCGCTTGCAACCGCCGGGCGGTTCCGCTATAATAAATAGATACCAAATCAATTACCCAAAGAAAAGCTGCCCGCTGAGATGACTCGCATCCGCCGGGCAGTCGGGAGGTTTTGCATATGTCTGAAAAAGTTACCGTCAAGGTGGAGCGCAACATTGTCCACCTTCCGGCCATCGCTCTGCGGGGTCTGGTGGTGTTCCCCAACAATCTGCTTCATTTTGAGGTGGGCCGGGAAAAGAGCATCGCTGCCGTCGAGTGGGCCATGAGCAACAACTCCGACGTATTTCTCGTCGCACAAAAGGAAATGAAAGTCGAGGACCCGCAGCCGTCGGATCTGTATCCGTACGGTGTTGTGGCCGAGGTCAAACAGGTCATGCGGGTGTCGGATGATCTGGTCCGCATCCTCGTGGAAGGCAAATACCGGGCAAAGCTCACGGAGGTCAATGCTGATGGCAGCTTCCTGCTGGCGGCTGTCCGCCCGGCTCCGGTCCGCCCGGCAAAGCCGGAGGAAGCTCCGGAGATGGATGTGCTGGTGCGGAATGTGAAAAAGGGCTTTGATGAGCTGCTGGCTCTCAACCCTCACATCGGCAAGGATGTGGTATTCACCATCACCACCAACACCGATCCCGAATTCCTGTCCGAATACATCCCGGCAAATCTGCTGTTCCGTTTCGAGGATAAGCAGGCGATCCTGAACGAAAGCACCCTCATGGGCCGTCTGAAACTGCTGATTGAAAAGATGCATCGGGAACGCCGGATGCTGGAGATCGATAAGGAAATTGCCCGCAAGGTCGATGAGGCCATGGACAAAAATCAGCGGGATTATTATCTCCATGAGCAGCTGCACATGATCAGCGAGGAGCTGGGCGAGGACGATGATACCACCGCCGAGGTGGAGGAGTACCGCCGCCGGATCACCGAGCTGCACCTTGCACCTGAGTGCGAGAAGAAGCTGATGAAGGAGACCGACCGCCTTTCCAAGATGCAGAGCAGCAATCAGGAGGGCACCGTCATCCGCACCTATCTGGATACCTGTCTGGACCTGCCCTGGAATACCTTTACTGAGGACGATCTGGACATTGCAAAGGCCCAGAAGATCCTCGACCGGGACCACTATGGCCTGAAAAAGGTCAAGGACCGTATTCTGGAAGTTCTGGCCGTCCGGAAGCTGGCTCCCGATGTCAAGGGCCAGATCATCTGCCTTGTAGGCCCTCCGGGTGTTGGCAAGACCAGCATTGCACGCTCCATCGCTGAAAGCCTGAACCGTAAGTACGTCCGTCTGAGTCTGGGCGGCGTCCGGGATGAGGCTGAGATCCGGGGCCATCGCCGCACCTACATCGGTGCAATGCCGGGCAAGATCATCTCGGCCATGATCTCGGCCAAGAGCTCCAATCCTTTGATCCTGCTGGACGAGATCGACAAACTGGCCGGAGATTTCCGGGGTGACCCCGCTGCCGCCCTGCTGGAAGCATTGGACCCGGAGCAGAACAGCACCTTCAACGATCATTTTATCGATATGCCCTTTGACCTGAGCCATGTGCTCTTCATCACCACCGCAAACGATCTGGGAGCTATCCCCGGCCCGCTGCGGGACCGTATGGACGTCATCGAGCTGCCCAGCTATACCCGTGTGGAAAAATATAACATTGCCAAGAAGCATCTGGTACCCAAGCAGCTGGATGCCTGCGGCCTGACCGGAAAGGTCAGCTTCTCCCAGAGCGCACTGTATGGCATCATCGACGGCTACACCCGGGAGGCCGGTGTCCGCAATCTGGAACGCACGATTACCAGTGTTCTGCGCAAGTGTGCCCGGAAGATCGCATCCGGTGAGGCGGAAAGCGTCTCGGTGACCGGAACGACGCTGGAAAAGCTGCTGGGGCCCCGGATGGTCAAGCCGGAATTCCTCAACCGCACCAATGCCATCGGCATTGCCAATGGTCTGGCATGGACCAGTGTGGGCGGCGAGACCCTGCCCATCGAGGTGCAGGTCATCGATAACGGCTCGGGCAAGATCACGGTCACCGGTTCGCTGGGCGATGTGATGAAGGAAAGCGCACAGCTGGCGGTCACCTATGCCCGGGTCCACGCCGCTGAGTACGGCATCGATCCCGAACGGCTCA
>CALDNF010000083.1 GCA_937917475.1 uncultured Faecalibacterium sp. | reverse complement strand
TGCGTCGGATGTAACGGTCGGGTATCAGGCCGTGGAACACACTCCGGTCCCCCGCACCATGCATAAGCCTGTCGTGGGCTGGCTGGTCAGCATCAAGGGACTGTGCAGAGGGATGGATTTCCCGCTGCAGGAAGGCTGGAATGATATCGGTGCCATGTACGATGTCGATATCGACCTGCTGAATGAGGAAAATGAGCCGTACTATCGCAAGCTCTTCTCGGTGGTATACGACGGAAAACATCAAAATTTCCTGGCGGTGCCGGGAAAAGGAACGCTGATCTATTTGAATGGGGTGTTGCTCGCACGGCCGGAAGAGATCCGGGACGGCGACGAGATCAGCGCAGAGGAGACTGTGCTATGCTTTCAAAGCTTTTGCGGAAAAGACAAATTTTAACAAAAATTGCAGCGCAAGTGCTGGTTCTGGCGGTTCTTTTGGGGACCGCCTTACCGGCATTTGCGCTTTTTTTGCCTGTGAATAAGACGCAGCCCATTGCAGAGGGGGCACTTTCCGGCCTGACTGTGGAGCAGGTGCGGGCCGATATGCCGCAGGTGCGGGTGGTGGCCTACGATACCGCAGCAGCGGCAGAGCCGGATGCCTATCTGGACGGCACGCCGCTGACCTATGAGAAGACCATCGACAGCAGCGAGATGGGCATTTCCTACATCGTAATGCTGGATGTCTCGGGGTCCATCCGGGCGGAGTACTTCAACGCTGCCCGGCAGCAGGTGCTGGCGTTGGCCGGACGGCTGGGTCCCAACGATGAGGTCACCCTCATCACCTTTGGCGATACCGTGACCCTGCAGGCTTCCGGCTGCCGGACTGCCGGGGAGCTGGACAGTGTGCTGAATGTCCTGACGGCCCGGGACCAAAAGACCCGACTGTACGAGGCCATTGACAAGGGGCTGGAGTACGCCGAGGCATCGGATGGCAGCAAACGGCAGGTCATGCTGATCGTGTCGGATGGAATTCAGGATACCGGCAGCGTGGGCATTACCCGGGACGAGATCGAATCCCGGCTGGAAGCCGCCAATATGCCGGTCTACTCCTTCTGTGTGGATTACGCCGACCGGGCGGCGCAGGAAGAGTTCGGACGCTTTGCCCGGACCACCGGCGGCACATTCTCGGCCTTCTCCCCTTCTGATGCGGCGCAGGTCTGGCAGGAATGGGAAACTTACCTGAATCAGGCTGTGGTGTACTGCTACACCGCTGGTTCCAACCGGGTGGACGGCAAGGCACATACGGTGCTGCTGCGGCGGACGGAACCGGATACCAATTATTCCCGGCAGGTGACGCTGGCGGATTGGGTGCCGGATACCGAGGCTCCGGTCATTTCGGATTACCGATACAACGCCAAGGCAGGAACTCTGACCCTAACCTTCTCGGAGCCGGTGCTGGGAGCCGAGGACCCGGCTTCCTATGAGATCACGTCCGGCGGAAAAAAGCTGGCCCCGGCATCGGTAACGGTGCTGGAGGATGGTCGGTATCAGCTGGCCCTGCCCGACAGTGTGAAGCATGGCACGGTGACGGTGACCTGCAGCGGCATCCGGGACGACTCCATGGAGGAAAATCCGCTGGCTGACTCCGGAATGACCTTCAAAAAGCCGTTTACTTTCCGGGATTTTCTGCCTTGGATCATCGGCGGAGTGGCCGTTGTATTTGCCGCTGTGCTGATCTTTGTGCTGGCCCGGAAAAAGACCAAAAAGGTCCAATACGAGGTGCAGCACATCGAGACGACCCCTGGCAAGCCCCGGGAGGATCTTGGCGATATGGGAGCACCCGGCACTACCGCCCGGCTGGAATTTGAGATCATCGGCGGGCGTCAGGCTGGGCAGAACTTTGACATTAAGGTGTACAAAAGTGCTATCTGGGGCCGCAGCAAGGAGATGTGTGATGTCTGTCTGGACGACCAGCGCATCTCCCGCCAGCAGTGCGTGATGGAGCTGGAGAACGGCCAGATCCGGGTCACGGACCTTGGATCCAGCAATGGCACCTACATCAACGGCATCCGGCTCACTGCTCCTGCGCCGCTCCGCCCCGGCGACCGGCTGCAGATCGGCGATACCTGCCTGAAAGTCCGGTCCATCTGGGTCTGAGCCCCTGAATTTGTTGGAAGTACCGTGCCCCGGCCTGTTTGGGCGGGCCCGGGCATGGTTGCAATATTTTTCTAAAACTGAGGAGGAACTTATTATGACTCTCGTAAAATGCCCCAACGGACACTTCTATGACGCTGCACGTTTTGGCAACAACTGCCCCCACTGCGGAATGAGCGGTGTGGCCGCCGATGCCAACAACGGCAATGAGGTGACGGTTCCCCTGAACAGCACCGCTGCACCGGCCACTCCCTCCAACGTCCCCACGGAGCCCCTGACCGGCATCACTCCTCCGGCAAAGCCCGCAGCTGTGGACAACGACAAGACCCTGCCTGTTACCGCTGATATGCTGGACGGCTCCATTGAGAAGGCTGCTCCGGTCGTGGGCTGGCTGGTCTGTGTCGAGGGCGTGAACAAGGGCAGCGATTACCGCCTGCATCAGGGCCGCAATTTCGTGGGCCGTTCCCCCGAGATGGACGTCTGCATCAGCGGCGACAACACCGTTTCCCGCAGCTCTCACGCTGTGGTGGTCTATGATCCCCGGGGCAATGTCTATCTGGCACAGCCCGGCGATTCCAAGGAGCTGTTCTACATCAACGATGCTCTGGTGCTCAACCCCGTGGAGCTCAAGCCCATGGATAAGCTGAGCATTGGCAGCACCAAGCTGATGTTCGTTCCTCTCTGCGGTGAGAACTTCCACTGGTAAGAAAAAAGAACGGAGGAACAACAATGATCAATCGAGTTGCGGATAAAGATCAGGCGAAACGCTATCTGGCGGAAAACGGAAACCAGTCCGGCATGGTGGGCATGGAGATCCTGTACCGGGTCATCAGCAGCATCACCGTGGCGGCTCTGGCCGGCTTCATTGCAGTCGTGGCAGGTTACGGCATCGGGATCTCGACCATTTTTACGTTCCTGCTGCTGCCGATCGGTCTGGTTCTGGCTTATGCAGTGGGTGTGATCATCGGTATTCTGGGCAATGTCATTGCGACGCCCTTCAATGTCGGACGGTCACGGTACTACCTTGCCCTCAAGAAAAATGGCATCCGTTCCAGCGCAAGCAGCATCTTTGAGACCTTTGATTTCTTTGTGCAGTTCGCCTATGTGGAAGCAGTCAGGGAGCTGTCGGTCCTGTGGCTGCCGCTGGTCATCGAGGTGGGTGCTGGCATTGTTGGCGGCATTATCATCGTGGCAACGCAGTCCTGGGGCGGTATCGTCTTTGGTCTGGTGGTCATCGCTGCCGGCATGATCGCCGGTTTTGTCGTGACCATCCGTCGGAACCTGATGTACTGGCCGGTACCCATGATTCAGGCTGACCATCCCCAGCTGACCGCCCAGCAGGTGCTGGAGCGGAGCCGTGAGATGACCAAGGGCCATCTGATGGACCTCTTTGTTTTCGAGCTCAGCTTCATCGGCTGGCATTTCCTCAGCGGCCTGACCGGCGGTCTGGTGGGCCTGCTCTACTCCATCCCCTATGAGAACATGACCTCTGCCATCCTCTATGAGGAGCTCAAGGGCCGTGCCATCTCGCTGGATGGCATCAAGTCCAACATCGACCCCTACGGCATGACCATCGGCATCGACCCCAACGGCGGCGCACTGACCGGCGGTTATCCCGGCACCATTTATGATCCGGTCTACACCCCCAAAGCCAACAGCATCCCGGTGACTCCCCCGGCTCCCCAGAACGATGCAGCAAAGCCCACCATCGAGGGCGTGGCCGGTATGTATGCCGGTTCCAGCTTCCCGCTCAAGGCGGATCAGGTGGTGGTTCTGGGCCGTGATGCAGCTTCGGCACAGATCGTGTTCAATCAGGGCGCAGAGAAGATCAGCCGCCGTCACTGCTCGGTGATGTTCGACAGCCGCACCCAGATGTACATTGTGGTGGATTATTCCAGCAACGGCACCTACGTCAAGGGCAGCCGTCTGCAGGCCAATGTGCCGGTATCGCTGGCACGAGGCACCGAGATCGCACTGGGCAATAACAGCAACGTGGTGCGTCTGGTCTGATTTATGGCAGTCGTACAGAATGTACAAAACCAGCAGCCCCGCTCCCGGCAGACGGCTCCCCCGCCCCGCAGGCAAAGCCTGCCGCAGGTGAACCGGAACCGCAGCTTTGCGCTCTATCTCCTGCTCAGCATCGTCACTTTTTCGGGCTATCACTACTGGTTTTTGTCCGGATGGGTGCAGGATCTGAACATCGTCTGCAAAAAGGACGGAGAGAAAACGCTGGGTGTGGGCTGGATGATCCTTTTATCCCTTGCAACGCTGGGCGTATACAAATACGTCTGGCTGGCGGGGATCATCGACCGGATGTACAACAACGCCGATGACCTCGGCGCAGAGATCCGGCAGGATGGCGAAAGCTTTTTCCTCTGGGTGATGCTGGTCCCGGTAGTTGGGTACTTCATAGCGATGTACTTTGCCATCCGGGATATGAACCGCCTGACCGCTGCATGGGCCGAACAGGCCGCTGCTCCCCGGAAACGGCCGGAGCAGCCGGCCCGGCCCGCTGCGGCAGAACATCGCCCGGAAGCTTCTGCCCTGCCCAAAGAGCAGCATTCCACGCCCATTGCGGAGCGGGGGACGCTGCTTGGAGTATCCGGCACTTACGCCGGGGCCAAAGTGGAGCTCCGGCCCGGGGAGAAGATCCTCCTTGGGCGGGATGCATCCCGGGTCAGCGTGGTGCTGGACGACCCCCATGTGGGCCGTGTCCACTGCGCCGTCCAGTTCGACGGCGAAAAGCTGGGCTACTGCGTGACCAATTTCTCGGCCAACGGCGTGACTTTAAGCGGACGGCAGCTTCCGCTCAACCAGCCTGCTCATGCGAAACGGGGCGACCTGATCGCACTGGCAGACGGAAAAAACCGGTTTCAGCTGCTATGATCTTGTGTGCGGTGCACACTTAGAAAGTTGGGAAGAAAAATGAAAAAATTGCGTATTGCCGCTGCTGCGGCCCTTGCTGCGGCGGTGGTCCTCACCGGATGCAGCCCCCGCAGCTCCATGGCTACCCTCTCGGCGGATTCGGCAAGCTCTGCGGAGTCGTCGGTGTTTTCGCTGACCAAGGTTCTGGATCTGGGCGTGAACTACCTGATCTCGCTGGATTACGAAAATGCGATCCAGCAGTACGTTGAGATCATCCAGCACGATCCCAAGAACAAGGATGCCTTTGCGGGCCTGTATGCAGCTTATACCGCTTTGGGCCAGACTGAGAAGGCGCAGGAAATCATGACGCAGGCTGAGGAGACCTTTGGCAGCGTGGAGCCCATCATGGGCAAGGTGCTGGATGATGCGGCCCTGCTGATGGAGAATGGCGGCGGCAACGCTGTGTACAGCGGCATGGCCGATGGATACATGAGTGAGCTGGACGAGACCAACTCTCCCTACCTGCAGCAGGTGGCAGAGGCCTGGCTGGAAAAAGAACCGGAGAACCCCTCCGCATACGCAGCTCTGGGTGCGGCATATGCCTGCAGCGGCGACGAAGAGAGTGCGCAGAAGCTGATGGAATCCGCCAAGGAACACGGCATCGAGTGGAATGAGATCGAGACCGAAGTGGAGACCAAGACCGACGGCAGCTACACCCTGAGCCTGAAGATCGAGAACGTCCAGAAATCGGACGACAAGCCGGTCAAGGTGGAAGTGAAGCCGGACGACAACGCCCAGAAGGTGGTCCAGAAGGTCACCGAGAGCGTTGCCAGCAGTGCAGCACAGGAAGTGGTGCAGCAGAGCGGCCTTGAGGGCGAAGCGGCCAGCATCGCAAACTCGATGGCACAGGAAGCCATTCAGCAGGGTCTGAGCGCAATGTCGGTGCCGGGCATCGATATGTCCAGCTTCAGCCTTCCCAACTGAGGATCGGAGAATCACGACCATGGATTATAATGAATACCAGCAGTGGATGACCGATTTGGGCAGCGGCTACAGCAGCATCCGCCCTCTGGGCGAAGGCGGCATGGGCACCCTGTATCAGGCCCACAAGGACAGCCTTGATGTGGATGTGGTCATCAAGCGGGTCAAGCAGAAGTTCAAGGGCCGGCTGGATGAGCGGGCGGAAGCCAACATCCTCAAGACCCTCAAGCACAAATACCTCCCCCGCATCTATGATGTGATCGAGAGCCCCAGCGGCTATGTGTATACCATCATGGACCTGATCGAGGGCGAGAATATGCAGAAGTACGTCACTTCTCACGGCCCGGTGGGCCAGAAGCTGGCGTACCGCTGGGCCTGCCAGCTCTGTGAGGTCATCGCCTACCTGCACTCGCAGGTGCCGCCCATCCTCCACTGCGACATCAAACCCAGCAATATCATGATCACCCCCAATGGGGATATCTGTCTGATCGATTTCAACACCTCTCTGGTGTTCTCCAAGGGTGTGCTGGCCATCGGCGCAACGCCGGGCTATGCAGCTCCGGAGCAGTATACCCGCCCGGTGGACACTGTGCCCGGCGGCGGCGTAAATGATGAGACCCTGCCGCTGGACGGCACCATGCCCTTGCGGGGCTACGGCAGTGCGGCGGCATACCAGAATGCAGCGTCCTCCACCGGCAGCAGCGCAAATTACTCGGCAACGGCGGCTATGGCTACCGGAGCGGGCGGTTATGGCACCATCAGCAAGCGGACCGATGTATATGGCATCGGTGCAACGCTGTACTTTGCAGTCACGGGAAACGCTCCGGCCCACTCCCTCAAAGAAGTGCGGCCCATCACGACCTACAAGCTCAAGCTCAGCCGGAGCTTCCAGTCCATCCTGACCCGGGCCATGCAGAAAAGGCAGGAGGACCGGTTCTGTGATGCGCAGGAGATGCTGCGTGCTTTGCAGGACATCCACGCCATTGACGGCCGGTACAAGAGTGTCGTCTTTGGGCAGCGGATGGTGGCCGTGTTCTCGGTGCTGCTGGCCATTGCCGGTGGCGTGACTATCGGTCTGGGCGTGCAGCGCATCGGCGTGGAGCGGTATTCCGCCTACGATTCTCTGGTCCGCAAGGGCCGGACGGCGGGCGAGAATCTGCAGTTCGACGAGGCCGAAAAGGCTCTGGACGAGGCCATTGCCATCTACGACGACCAGCTGGAAGCCTATGTGGAAAAGGCTGTCCTCCTCTACCGGCAGGGCCGGTATCAGGAGTGTCTGGATGCGGTGGAAAATGCCCGCTCCCGGGATCTGAAATACTACAGCAGCCAGAGTGCAGCCAACCTCTACTGTGTAGGGGCCGAGGCCAACTATGCGCTGGGCGATTATGCATCGGCAGTGACGATGTATCAGTCTGCCATCCAGTTTGCACCCCGGGTGTCTCAGTACTATCAGGAGCTTGCCACGGCACAGCTCCAGCTGGGCGATTTTTCCAGTGCGGAAGAGACCCTGAGCCAGATGGCGCAGGCGATTCCCGGCTCGGAGCAGAGCAGCGATTACTTCATCGTGGAGGGCGAGATCGCCCGCCGCAGCGGCGATTTGGAATCGGCTCTGTATGACGCCCGGGAAGCCATTGCGGCCAGCACCGACGACGACCCGGAGCAGCGGGCACGGGCTTACCGCCTTGCCGCCGATGTCTGCACCGAAATGGGCGACGATGCGCTGGATGATGAGATCCATCTGCTGGAACTGGGCCTGAGCGAGCTGCCGGACAGCTATTATAATGTTCTGGGCGGTCCGCTGGCTGAAGCTTACATCCGGCAGGCGAACGCCACCGGCAGCGATACCGGCCGCAGAAATGCACTGGAGATCTACCAGAAGATGCAGGAAAACGGCAACACCAGTCTGGAAGTGCGGCTGAACACGGCCATGCTTCAGTATCAGCTCAAGAGCTTTGCCGATGCCGAGACCACGCTGGAAGCCCTGGTGCAGGATTACCCCAAGGATTACCGGGTGTTCATGTGGCTGGCTTTCGTCAAGGGTGAGCTGGCTGCGCAGAAGAGCAGCCCCAACTATGCCGAGACCCGGAACGATGGGCAGCAGGCGCAGCAGCTCTACAAGGAAGCACAGGCCTCCGGCGTGTACGACCCCCAGATGGAAGAGCTGAACCGGATGATGCTCAACTACTGGAAGTAAGCGGAAAGGAGCGGTCAGATGTCGGTAGGACAGATAATGGTGGCGGTCGGGATCGCACTGCTGGTGGCAGCGGTGCTTCTGGCGGTGATCGGGGGCGTGGTGCTCCACAGCCGCAAAAAAGCCGTACTCCATGAGATCGAGCGGGAATATCGCTAAAAAATAACGCAGGAGCAATCAGACTATGAATTTTTGTGCCGCCTGTGATTCCGATATCGGGATCAAAAAAGAAACCAATCAGGACTCGCTTCTGCTGGCCCGGGCCCAGAGAGGCAGGGATGATGAAATCGTTCTTGCGGTCATTTGCGACGGCGTGGGCGGCCTGAAAATGGGCGAGCTTGCCAGCGCAGCGGTGGTCTGGGCGTTCCGGGACTGGTTCGACGAGCGGATGCCCGTCCTTTGCCGGGAGGAAAATCCCAGAGACGACATCTTTGATGAGTGGGATGAGCTGGTGCAGAAGATCCACACCACCCTCAAGGACTCCTCGGAAAAAGAGGGCTTCCGGCTGGGAACGACGGTGGAGGCTCTGCTGCTGCTGGGCGGGCGGTACTACATCTGCCATGTGGGCGACTGCCGGGTGTATAGCTTTGGCGACGGTCCCGCAAAGCAGCTCACGGTGGATCACTCGGTGGTGCAGCAGGAGATCGATGCAGGGCGGCTCACGCCTCAGCAGGCCCGCAAGGACCCCCGCCAGAACCTGCTGCTTCAATGCGTGGGTGCCGGAAATGCAGTCAAACCGGACTTTTTGTCCGGCACCATCCGCCCGGGCCAGCAGTTTTTGCTCTGCTGCGACGGCTTCCGCCGCCGTGTGACTGAAGCGGAGATCGAAAAGAACTGCCATGTCCCCTGCAAGGAGGACAAAATGCAGGAGGCTCTTGAGAAAAACACGGAACTGTGCAAAAAGCGTGGCGAACATGACAACATCACCAGCATCCTGGTGGGCAGCGTGAAGCCCGGGCTGTTCCATTTTCTGCATAAATCCAAGGGCTGCGGCGGCTACTGTAAGCTGAGCGAAACGCTGTTGGAGCATACCAAGCGGAATGGTTCGGAGGGCTGACCGACAAGCCAAAGCAAACGAAAGTGCGAGGATAAACAACGATGAACAACAAGATCAAGACTCCCCGGGAGCAGAGGCAGTACGCCGCAGGATTTTATCTGGGCGGCTCCATCGTCCTGCTGCTGTGCTACTTTGTCGTTCCCATGTTCAAGGTGGACGCCCTGTTTTTTGCGGTCAAGCTGACGCTGTTCCAGCTTCTGGAAACGGCGGGCGGTCAGATGGGCTCTTATCTGCTGGGGGATTACAGTGCTTTTGCCATCTTCCTGCTGATCTGCGCCATCGGCGGCACCCTTGCAGCTTTGGGCGCAGGCATCTGGTATCTCTGCGACCCCAACGGTGAGCAGAAAAAGGCCGGCCCTTACTGGCTGGGCGGCGTCGGCGGTGCGGTGGGTGCTCTGCCCTTTATCATTGTGATGATGCTTGGCATCGTGGAAGGCATCTACCCCACCGTTCTGAGCGTGCTGATCTGGTTTGCAGCGGCGGTGCTGATCTGCGTGGCAGAGATCCTCTCCGCAGGCGTGGACGGCCCGGTTTCGAATTCGGATCCCAGCAAGTTCCGCTATGATCCTTCCGGTCCTGCCCCTGCCGGGCCGAACAAACAGATCACCAATCCGGGATTGCCCGGGCAGACCTATCTTACGCTGGTGCGTCTGAACACCGGCGAAAGCTGGGAAATCACCAATGGAAGTGCTGCCATTCTGGGCCGTGCCCCGGAAGTGGAACCCGGCGAGAACGGGGTCATCATCCGGAACAACAACCAGATCGGCCGCCGCCATGCACGGATCGTTGCCCGGCCGGAGAATGGCCGCTGGTATTTCTACATCGTCGATCTCCACTCCACCAACAAGACCTTTGTGAATGACGGCTGTCTTGCCCCGGATGCTCCAAAGGAGCTGCACGAGGGCGATTACATTACCCTCGCAAACGAGATCTTCCAGGTAAAATCCATCCGATAAACAGATCAGGAGGTATGATCTTATGGAAAACAATCAGAAATTTGCAACCTTCTTCTCGGAGGCTTCCAAGGGCCGCAAGCTGGGTGCTGTGCTGTCCTGGCTGGCTGCTGTGGTGCTGATCGCAGCCCTCTTTGTGCCCGCCTTCCAGATCAAGAGCGGCATCTACACCGAAGAAAACGGTGCAGCTAATTACGATTACACCAACATTACCGCAGCTCAGGTCCAGTCGGCTGCGCAGCAGGCCGTAGACAAGTATGCAGATCTGTCCGATGCCGATCAGGCTGTATGGCAGGGCGTGCTGGAAGGCCAGAGCATCAGCCTGTTCAGCTACATGACCAAACTTTCCGGCACCAAGGCCATTCTGACCGGCAGCGCACAGACTGCAAGCTCTACCATGGGCATTGTTCTGCTGGTGGTGTTTGCTGTTCTGGTGGTGGCAACCGTGGTGTGCAGCCTGTTCACCATGAACATCATCAGCCTGTTCACCACGCTGGCCGCAGTCATTGAGGCCGTGCTGGTCTATTTCATCAGCTTCAAGGGTGCAGCGGATATCATCAGCAATGTGGCGGGCGTCTTTGACGTGAACGGCGTGAACATCGCTATGACCCCTGCTTTCAACATGATCCTGATCGTGGTTCTGGCCGCTGCTGCCATCCTGCAGGTGGTGGGCATCATTCTCCACTTTGCTATTCACGGTGAGAACGAGGACGATGGATACGACTGGGACGACACGGATTCCGACGCACGCAATCAGGATACCGGCCTTGTGGATCAGGGCTATGGCAACAGCAATTCCGGCGCAGCCACCGGCGTGAACAACACCGCAAAGGCCACCGCTGTCATCATCCAGATGAACACCGGCAAGGCCTTCAATCTGCCTGCTACCGGCGAAGTCATCCTCGGCAAGGGTTCTCAGGCCAACATTATCGTGGCCAACCCCATCATCAGCCGCACCCATGCCAAGATCATTGCCCGCAACGGCAGCTACTATGTGCAGGATCTGGACTCCAAGAACGGTACGTTTGTGGGGGACCAGAAGCTCACCGGCAATATGACCGTGGCCCTGACCAACGGTGCCTACCTGACGCTGGGCAATGAGATCTTTGAGTTCCGGGCATGAGCCGGAAGCAAGCAACACGATGCAGTGAGGTGAAACCCAAATGGCATCCCTGATGGATACGCTCTGTCCTTCCTGTTTCCGGGAGACGGTGGTCAACGGTACCTGTACTGTCTGTGGCTACAGCAAGGCAGAGCACACGGCCAGTGAAGGCCATCTGCCCCCCTTTACCATCCTCAAGACCCGTTATCTTCTGGGCCGGGATCTGGGTCAGGGCGGATTTGGCATCACATATCTTGCCAAAGATATGGTCAGCGGCAAACTGTGCTGCATTAAGGAGTACTATCCCATCGGGCTCATCCGGGGCCGGGATGCCGAGGGCAGGGTTCTGCTGAACAGTGAGGACTGCCGGGCAGAGTTTGAGCAGGGCCGTCAGCGTTTTCTGGATGAGACCCGGGCTTTGCAGGAGCTGCAGGGCAACATCACGGTG
Organism: uncultured Faecalibacterium sp.; assembly: GCA_937917475.1. GTDB lineage: Bacteria > Bacillota > Clostridia > Oscillospirales > Ruminococcaceae > Faecalibacterium. Next base: position 4,393 of record CALDNF010000083.1, on the reverse strand, counting down.
GTGAACATCTGGGATTTCTTTGAGGAGAACGCCACGGCTTACTTCGTCATGGAATATCTGGACGGATGCAATCTCCGGACTTTCCAGCGGGAGCACAAGCCCGAGGAAAACTACAAAATGTCCCTTCAGATGCTTCTGCTGGTGGGCAGTGCTCTGGCTGAAGTTCACCGTTTCGGCATCATCCACGGCGATATCAGCCCGGAAAATATCATTGTGACCCAGCACGGCGAGATCAAGCTCATTGATTTTGGTGCAGCCCGGGCGTTCCGGGGTTCCGGGGCCCAGCAGACAGGAAAAATTTACCTCAAGCCCAACTATGCTCCTTACGAGCAGTACAGCCTCCGGCCCTGCCAAGGTCCATGGACGGACATCTATGCACTGGCGGCGACCTTCTATTACATCGTCTCCAACCAGAAGATGGTCGATGCACCCAGCCGGGCCAAGGGAGCAAAGTACACACCCCTCAGCCAGCTGTGCAGTCAGGTCTCGCCGGGGCTGTCGGCGGTCATTGACCATGCTCTTGCCTTTGATTACCACGACCGCTATTCTTCCATGAAGGAGTTCTTTGCTGATCTGGAACAGGTGGTCTCGCCGGAGGATTACAACATTGATCTGGCTGAGATGATGCCCAAGACGCAGGAGACGATCTTCCTCGAAGAGCAGGAAGAAAAGCGGAAGGAGCAGGAACGCCGCCGTCAGGAAGAACTGCGGAAGCAGGATTCCGAAAAAGTCCAGTCGGTGTCGGTGGAGAGTATGCCGGAGCCCCACACCTTCTGGCCCTTTGGTCGGAAGAAGCAGAAGATGGCCTATCTGGAACTGACCATCCAGCGGGAGTGGGGCCGTTCGAAACGCCGGTGGCTCATCCAGCCCAACCGTGCCATCAAGATCGGCCGCCACCCCACCTGCGAGGTGATGATGCCGGCAGACAACAACATCAGCCGGATCCACTGCGAGCTCGTCTACAATGAAAAGCGGGGCGAATTTGCGGTGAAGGATAAGTCCAAGTTCGGCACCCTGCTGGAAGACGGCACCCCGATGGTAAAGGAAAAGGTCTACACCCTGAAAGAGGGCGGGGTATTCTATGTGCTGTCGCCGGAATATATGTTTAGATTGGTGATTGAATCATGAAGTCTTTTATGAACATCTTCAAGTCACGCCCCAAGGCAGACGGGGCCGACGGCGTCGGAATGGACGACGTGACCGAGACCCTTGTGATGCCCATGGACATGGATCTGCCGCTGGTGGAGGAAGCTCCGGCACCGGACAAGACCATGGAGACCGCCTCGGTGAACGTGGCAAGCTATATGTCGGTGGGCACCCGTAAGAATCAGCAGGATTCCCTCCGCTTTGACGGCGGGGATGACCGTGTGGTCTGCGTCCTCTGCGACGGCATGGGCGGCCTGTCCGGCGGCGAGCGTGCTAGCGCACTGGCGGCGGGCGGGATGCTCCGGCATCTGCTGGGCACTACCGGGGAGGATATCCCCACCGAGATCGGTCGTGCTGCCCTCCGCCTGAACAGCGAGGTGCGGGCTCTGACCGACCCGCAGGGCAAGCCCATTGAGGCCGGAACCACCCTCACGGTGATCTATATCCGGAACGGGCAGATGTTCTGGAGCAACATCGGCGACAGCCATATCTACCTGTGCCGGGACGGCAAGGTGGAGCAGCTGAACATTGACCACAACCTCGGCACCCATCTGGATCAGCTGGTCCAGAACGGCCAGATGACGCAGGAGGAGGCTATGAACCACCCCCAGCGTGCGGCCCTGACCAGCTATTTGGGCATCACCGAGCTGACCCTGATCGGCGGCAACCGCACCCCAATGACTTTGCAGAAGGACGATGTGATCATCCAGTGCTCCGACGGTCTGTACCGCTGCATGAGCGACGAGGATATGGCACAGGTGCTTGCCGTTGCCCCGGACCTCAAGACTGCGGCCCGGACCATGGTGGAAAATGCGGTCTGCCTGCCCGGCCCTCACGATAATACCTCGGTGGTCCTCACCCGCTATAAGGGCTGAGAACAGACCGAACACAGCAGCCTGCACAAGGGAGGTGCAATAAAAAAACTGGAACGAGACGCAAATTGAAGGAGTGTTGCTTTATGAAGAATGAAAACCTGCACCTGCCTGCAAATTGCGTGATGCTGAACGAAGATGAGATGTCCACCATCGATGGCGGCTACGGCATCATCTCCGGCATCTTCTACGCATTTGGCCAGATGTTCAAGAACACCCGTTACAACAACTGGGACAGCGAGGCTCAGACCCTGACGCAGTCTCACGGTGCTGTTGTCTCTCAGAAGGACGGCGTGTACACTTACTCTGACGGCTACACCTACAGCGCAGCTCATGGCTCTTCTCTGAGCATGACCATCGGCGACTTTTTCTACGGCATCGGCGATCTGTTCAAGGTCTTTGGCCTGTAATCGTTTTTTCGGAAGCCTTTGCGGCTGAACCTTTGAATCACTGAACCTACACACAAAATAAAGCGGCTCTTCCAGTTTTTTTATTGCACCGCCCGGCAGCGGGCTTTGGAGAATACAAACGATATGAGATGTTTCAGCAAACAGCTGGCCGCAGGGCTGGTCTGCGGAGCGGTCCTGCTTTCGCTGACGGCCTGCGGCTCCGGCGGCAACACCCGCCGTGTTACCGGTAGCAGTACTTCTTTGCGGCAGCTCCCCGCTGCCAGCGAGTCCGCTGCGGCCTCGGAAGCAGCAGAACCGGTCTTTGAGGACCGCAGCGAGGAGTTCAGGCAGGCGGTCATGGCGGCTTACAGCTCTGCGGTGACCGGTCAGCTCTATGTCCTGCAGAACGATTACGACGGGGACGGCAGGGCGGAAGCCTATGTCTTTTCGGCAACACCCGATGAAGCCAAGTCCCAGCAGGACGGCAAAGTCTGGTGGAGCGACGTGGTGATCTTCTATTGCAGTGCAGAGGGTGAAGTGGAGTGCCTGTACGGCTACAGCGATGAAGATCTTGAAGAGCCTTTCTACAACGTTACGCTCTACGGCTCTGCCGCAGGAGATGATTTCTCCGGCTGTTACGTCCCGGCAGGCGGCCAGAAATATCTGATCTGTCAGGTGGATTACAATGCTGATGGGGAATACAACAACATCGTTCTGGGTGCGGCCCGGGGAGAGTCCTATCAGCCGTGGCAGTCCAATCTCTGCACCCGCTTTGAGCCGGAGGGAAACGATCTCTTCACCATCCAGCTCTACGGCGAGGAAGCACAGGAATGCCAGTATGTCAATGGGGCCTTTCTCCCCAAGGAAAAAGCAGCCGGTGCTGCTGAAGGCGATGGCCTCTCCACAGCGGGCCTCAAGGCAGTCTGGGAGGATTATTTCAACAAGACCGGTACTTACCTCTACGGCAGCGATTACTACTTCCTGCCCGCCGACTATGACGATGACGGCAGAAAGGAAGCCTATCTCGTTGTGGGTGACTTTGACGGCACCGAGTGCGCCGATGCATTTGTCTATTTTGTCAGTGCAGGGGGCGGAGTCCGGAACGGTTATACCATCATGGAGTACAAGGAAAATGACCCCATCGGCCCGGACCTGTACGGATATCTCTCCAACACCGAGGAACCGCCTACCGGCGAAGACCAGTCCGCAGCACTGCTCACCGCCGGAAGCGCAAAGTTCATGGTCTGGGAGCGCAGCGCAGGCGGCAGCGGGTCCAGTTCGGTCATCTTCGGTGTGCGGGACGGCAAGCCCTTTGAATCGGCCATCTCCCGGGAATACGAGTGGTTCTATCAGGATGCAGATGGACGTTTTGCTGCGCAGACTGATGATTTCAGTTCGATGAGCCATCACGACTATATCGACCACTACTTCACCTACGATGAAGCTACCCACGATTTTGTGGAGACGAAGTAAATAAAACAAAAAGCAGAGGCCCTTCCCGGTTGGGAAGGGTCTCTGCGCTATTTAGCCCTTTGGAGTACTCCAATCTGTGCTTATGGCAGATCAGGTCAGGATGCAGTAGATTGCAGTGATGGGCCACCAGAAGCCCTGATTCACAGCGGAGTAAACGCCGACAACGGCACTCTCAACATCCTTGCTGACGTAAGTAGTGAAGTCACGGACGGCGGAATTGACAAAGCCGACGAAGCTGTTGTTCTTGTTCTGATCCACGAAGCTCTTGATGGTAGGAGCGACCTTGACTTCGTTGTAAATGGACAGTGCAGTTGCAACAATGCCGACAGTAGCACGGACAACGCCGCCCAGATCAGGAGCAGCACCACCGTTGGTATAGGTCATTTCTTCTTCGGTCATGACGTTATAGCAAGCGGGCATCATCATTTTCTTTTCCATAAGAACACTCCTTTGCATTGTTTTAGAGTGTATCTGAAAACAAGTTTCAGATGTGCAAAATGCTGAAAGAGACAC